>JBILIR010000329.1:0-2650 GCA_044368955.1 Limnohabitans sp. | reverse complement strand
ACGTCTCCCATCCCCAAGCATTTGTGTAGTCATAGGCCCCGCCCCATTTGTAAGAGCTACGGCCATAGTCAAGATAGGTAACACCTACGCCACAAGGTGCTGAATTTCCGGTAGGCCAAGAATTGGAGTAGCCTCCATACGAGTTGACCCAAGACATGGTCCCCAGGTCAAGGTCAAACCGCCACCAATGCTTCTGGAGGCCCCTGGTGCGCCAAAGCTGAGCAAGCAAGAATCCCCAGCTGACGCCGTCAGCACATTGATTCTGAATTTCATTTTTCCTGTGATGCTGACGGCTTGACCAGGAATCAACTCCAGCAATCTTGTGTTGTCGACGGCTGGGTCGTTGGGGTTGGGCGGATTGGTCCTGCTATCGAGAAAAATATCAGCTGTGTGAGGGCATCCCGTGGCATGTGCGTGGCCCAAGGTCAGCAAAGGCAAAGCACACACCGCCAGAAACTGCATCAAACGCAGAAAAGCCAAATGAGGGCTCATGCTCGCCGCTTACTTTGCGGTACAGCGCACTTCAGCCGAGTTATTGACCGCCAAAATGCCTTCTACGCCTTTCTTGTCGGTGGCAGTGACGCTGGGCGTCTTGTAAACAATAGGGTTATCCAAGGAAATTTGCTTGCCCACGCCGTAAAGCTTGCCTTTGGCTTCAGAGTCAAGCGATGGCTCTAAAGACATCAAGCCATCAGAGCCCATGGCTGCTATGGCGGTGTCCATTTTTTCGAAGCGAGACAAGCTGAAAAAGCTGCTGGCATTGTCAGCCACAAACGGTTGTGTGTTGAAGGTGATGCTTTTGTATTGTGGCTTGCTAGCGCAGGTGCTTCCCAACCCGGTCATCAGCACGTTGTCACAAAAACGTTGAATACGTGTGCCGTAACCGATGGGCGTAGAGTTGTCAGGTTTTTTGACCACCAACGCGGTAGGCCATAAAAAACCACCGGTGAAGCTGTTGTCCAGCATATTGAGTTTTTTCAATTCTTCTACCGTGGGTTGCATCGCATTGACAGGTCCTGCGCTACCAGCCTTAGGGCCGCTTGTGAACTTGCAGTTGGCAGTGCTGGCGGCGGGGGCATCGCCAGCCGTTAAAAGAACGGTGGAGCAGCTTGCTGGAATGCTGCTTAAATCGTCATAGAAGGTGAGCATGTATTTTCCTACGGCATCGTTCACCATCAAGTAATACCCTGCTTGTGCTTTGGCAGTGTTGAGTGCTTGGTCACGTGTTTGGTTGTACAGATAACCGATAGACAACATGGCGGCCAAGGCCATGGCCAAAGTGATTTCGAGCAAGCTGAAACCGCTTTGAGATTGCTTCGCTGCGCTGGCAATGACGAAAGGCTGCATTGGGCCGTCATCGCGAGGAACGACGCGACGTGGCGATTTTGTGGGGGCTGCTTTCATTTCATGACTCCTGTGGGTGTGTTGCGAATGCCAGATTGCAATGACATGGTGGTTGAAAAAAAGGCCAGCATCATGGTGGCCAACAAAGTGCCGCAAACCACCATCAGAATGTTGTTGAGTTGCTTGGCCCGCTTTTCGATGCGCAAAATCATGCGATCGATGGAGCCCACCCCTAAATGGATGAAGGCCTCGATGGGGTTGCTGCGTTCTGATGCGTCTTGGATGCGGTCTTCCATCTCAATGTCAAACAAGCCGGTGGTGAACGCCTTGCCAAACGTACCGTTGTTAGATTTAGAAAGATTGATCAGCACTTGGCGTATATGCCATTTGCCCCAAGGCGAGCTGTTTTTATAGGTGCGCTCTAGCGAGGAGCGCAGCGAAATACCCGAACGCATCAGCGCGGCCAATGAAATCATCGTCATGGAGCTGGCATAGTCGCGGTACAGGCTAAAGGGCAGCCACTTGTCCGCGTAGGTACGCATAGCACCTGTCCAGCGCGGCAAAAAATAAAACAAGGCTGCAAAACACCCCACGATGCACAGTCCCACCACAATCCCGTAATGCGCAATGAATTCCGACACCGCGTACAAACCTTGACCCATGGCCGGCCATTGGCTGGGGGGTGATATTTGCGTCAAGATTGGGACGGCATTGAGCGAAAAACCAGTCAGCAAAGCAGCAAACATCAGCAGCAGCATGATGGGATATGTGACTGCTTTGCGCATGGTGGCGACCATGGCATCCGTTTTGTTGACGGTCGCGGATAAAAAAAGCAAGCCATCCGCCATGGCTGCGTCATCAGCGGCTTGGGTGGCATCGATCATGGTCAACTCGGTGGCCGACGCAACCCCATGCAATGCCGATGCCAATGACCCATTTTCCAAACCTTTGAGCATTTGCAGGTACAAAGGAGCGCTCAAAGGGTTGCGTAGCTGTGCGCGTGACTCCAGTTTGCGCAGCGTGGTGAACAAAGATACACGGTCTTTCAAGGTGGAGGCCAAGTCGTAGTAAAAATCGGCACGGCGCTGGTGCAGATCACGTTTGGCAAACCAGACGGGTATGGCAGTTAACGCGTCTTTCATGCCGTCCCCACCATGGGTTTGAGTTGGCGGGTGCGGGCAATCACGGCAGGCGAGCCAAAGGTCCGCTCGAAATGAAAGGGGTCAATGCGACCTTGCGACATGTCATACAAAGCGTGTCCCCAAGCTTCTTTGCCCATCATGTCTTCTTTGTCAAACCCCGATTG
>JBILIR010000242.1:0-3412 GCA_044368955.1 Limnohabitans sp. | reverse complement strand
TCCATATCTAGAAGCTAAGTACACACCGCTGAGCACCAACACGGTACCCAGCCCAATCCATGCATTGAACGGCTCGCCCAACACCCACACACCCAACAGCAGGGTGGACAAGGGCCCCACCATACCTGTTTGCGCGGTGAGTGCCGCGCCTATGCGCTCGATCGCCAGCATCACCATCAACACCGGCGCCACGGTGCAAGCGGTGGCGTTGAGCAAACCCCACCACCACACTTCCACAGGTATCACGGTATCGAGTGGCCGCAACAAGACAAATTGTGCCAAACAACAAAGACATGCCACCGACGAGGCCCAACCAACCAAACGCATCGAGCCTATGCGCTTGACCACTTCCCCGCTGAACATCAAATACAAAGCGTAACTCAGCGCACTGGCCAGCACAAACAGACTGCCCTTGACCGCGTCAGGGCCGGCCAAACTCACCTCATGGCCAAACACCAGCAGCACACCGGCGTAGCTGATGGCCATGGCCGCAGCCCGCAAGGGGCGTATACGGTGTTTGTACACCAAGGCGCTCAAGAGCAGCACCAAGGTGGGGTTCAAATACAAAATCAAACGCTCCAAACTCGCACTGATGTACTGCAAACCTAAAAAATCTAAAAAGCTGGCCAAGTAATAACCCAGCACACCCAAAGCGATGATGATGGGCGCATCGCGCCACTGCAAGGGGTTGGCTTGGGCATGGGTGCTGCGCGAGGCCCACCATGCCAACGCTATAAACATGGGCAGCGACCACAGCATACGCACCATGATGACGGTAACCGCATCCACGCCATAGCGGTACGACAGCTTGACGATGATGGCTTTGCCGCTGAAGGTGATGGCGCCAGCCAGCGCCAACAACAAACCCATGGCATGGGAAGACAGGCGGGGTGGAGCCACCTGAAGCGGTGTATTCAAAACTTAAAAACCTGCCACCAACCCGTCGCGACGCGAATCGCTGGCCGCCACATAACCCTGCACTTTGGGGTCGCCCATGCGCCAGATGAATTGGCCAGAACCAAAGTCTTGGTAGCTGTCGTTGATGACTTCCATTTGGTGACCCAAAGCTTGCAAACCTTTGACGGTGTGCGGGTCCATGGCTGATTCGACATTGATGACCAAGCCTTCGTTGTAGCGCCAACGCGGTGCGTCACACGCCGCTTGCGGGTTTTGTTGGTAGTCCAACATGCGCACCAAGGTTTGCACATGGCCTTGGGGTTGCATGTTCGCGCCCATCACGCCGTAGCTCATCACCGGTTGACCGTCTTTGGTGAGGAAAGCAGGAATGATGGTGTGGAAAGGTCGCTTGCCTGGGGCGACCAAATTGGCAGGGTTATGGCCACCAGCGCGAACCGCGAAAGCGTGTCCTCGGTTTTGCAAGCTGATGCCGAACTGCGGCTCGACACAGCCCGAGCCAAAGCCCATGTAATTGCTTTGGATGAAGCTCACCATCATGCCGTTTTCATCCGCAGCGGTGAGGTAAATCGTGCCGCCCTTGGCGGGGTTGCCGGCTTTGAAGTCTTGCGCCTTCTTCATGTCGATCAGGCCAGCGCGTTGCTTCAAATAAGCGGGGTCCAACATCTGCTGCGCCGTGACTTCCATGCTGGCTTCATCTGCCACATAGCGGTACACATCGGCAAACGCCAGCTTCATGGCTTCAATTTGTAGATGCTGCGAGTCCACACCGTCGCGGCTTAGGGCGGCCAAATCGAAATTACCCAAAATGCCCAAGCTGATGAGCGCTGCAATGCCTTGACCATTGGGCGGAATTTCATGCAGGGTGTGACCACGGTAGTTTTGCGCAATGGGCGTGACCCAATCGGCTTTGTAAGCGGCGAAGTCGCTGGTCTTCAAACTGCCACCATGGGCATTGGAAAACTTCTCCAGTGCATGGGCGATTTCACCGCCATAAAACGCTTGGCCTTTGCTGTTGGCAATGGCGCGTAAGCCGCGAGCGGCTGCGGAAAACTGGAACAACTCACCCACTTGCGGCGCACGGCCCCAAGGCAAAAAGTGCTCTGTGAATCCGGGTTGAATGCGCAACTCCTCCACCGGTGCGGCCCACTTCTCTTGCACCACCACGCTCAGCAAATAGCCACGCTCAGCGATTTCAATGGCCGACTGCATCAAATCGGCAAAGGGCAGTTTGCCAAAACGCTCGCTCATCGCCACCCAGCTGGCGACAGCCCCTGGTACGGTCACCGAATCGATACCGCGCTTGGGGGGTTGCAAGGCGTCGGGGCCGTATTTTTTTTGGAAATACTCGGGCGTCCAAGCTTGTGGCGCACGGCCGGAGGCGTTCAAGCCATGCAGCGCTTTGCCGTCCCACAAAATGCAAAACGCGTCCGAGCCCAAACCGCAGCTGACAGGCTCGACGATGGTGAGCACAGCAGCAGCAGCGATGGCAGCGTCCACCGCATTGCCACCCTGCCACAAGATACGCAAGCCCGCTTGCGCGGCCAAGGGATGGGAGGTGGAAACAATGTTGCGGGCGAATACAGGGATACGTGTACTGGTATAGGGATTGGAAAAGTTAAAGGTCATGATTTTTCTATTTTAAGAACTTTGTAATGCAATCGACGGGTGATCCACCAAATCGCCAAAGCAATGAAGGGCACGGCCACAGCGGTGGCCATCGCGGGGTCCGCAATCAAGCCCTTGGCTTGCAAACCTTCGGTCATGTAGTGCACCAAGCCGGCGATGTAATAAGTGATGGCCGCCACCGACAAACCTTCCACCGTGGTTTGCAGTTTCAATTGCATGCCTTGGCGTTTGTTCATCGCGGTGAGCAAGGCTTGGTTGCTTTGCTCTTGCTGGAAATCCACGCGGGTTCGCAACAAATTGCTCATGCGAGACACGCGTTCAGACAAGGCAGTTTGGCGTTTGGCCACCCAGTCGCAGGTGCTGCGTGCAGGGCTTAAGCGTCGTTCCATGAACTCGCCCACCGATTGAAAACCAGGCAAACGTGTTTCACGGATGTCTTTGATGCGCCTGTCCACCAACTCGAAGTAAGCCTTGCTGGCCGAGAAACGCGAATGCTGTGAAGCGTACAGGCCCTCGACCTGTCCGGCCAAGCGGGTCAAACGGTCTAACAGTTGGGCTTCTTGGTCGTTACTGGCGCTGCGAATGGCTTGCGCCAAATCAGCCAACTCTTGCTCGGCCGCGGCCAGAGCGGGTACCGCACTGCGGGCAATCGGCAAGCCCAACAAGGCCATCATGCGGTAGGTCTCGATCTCTAGCAAGCGCTGCACCAAACGCCCCAAGCGCCGCTGGGTAAGTTGGCCCACACGCAACAACATGCGCGAGCAACCATTGGGGTCGATTTGAAAATCGGTATGCAGGGTCGCCGATCCTTCAGCGAGTTGGCAGGCCACCAAACTGTCTTCACGAAATTCCTGGTGAAGCTCATCGC
>JBILIR010000243.1:0-3412 GCA_044368955.1 Limnohabitans sp. | reverse complement strand
GTATGCCCTTGCTTTACACCCCTTATGTGCCCACCCTTTGGGAAGACTTTATTCTGCGCAACCGCCGCATACTGGCCGACCAGATGGAGTTTTTAACCGCGCACTTGCCGCGTAACTCAAGACTCGCTGCCTGACCGTCGACCAACCGTCATCGCGACAAATCGTCATCGCGAGCTTAGCGAAGCGATCTACGTCACTGCGAGACCGAAGGTCGCGGCAGTCTTGGCGTTTAGCTTGCTTCGCTACGCTCGCTATGACGAGAGCAGTTGAGCCACCACCCTCGGGTAAATCAGGTGCTCTTGCGTCAGCACCCGCGCTGCCAAACTATCGGCGCTGTCGTCGGGAAATACCGGCACCACAGCTTGCGCAAGGATAGGGCCATCGTCTAAATCCACCGTCACTTGATGGACGGTCGCACCTGCAAAGCGGCAACCTGCGTCAATGGCGCGTTGGTGGGTATGCAGCCCTGGAAAAGCCGGCAGCAAAGAGGGGTGAATGTTCAGCAAACGCCCTTGGTAATGCACCACAAAAGCGGGGGTCAAGATGCGCATAAATCCGGCCAAGACCACCAATGTAGGCTGATGGGCGTCGATGGCTTGCATCAAAGCCGAGTCAAAAGCATCGCGAGGATTGGATTGGTGTTGGTACAGCGTGTGATCCACCACCTGCGTGGTCAATCCCATGTCTGCGGCTTTGGCAAGCCCTCCCGCATGGGGCCGGTTGCTGATCACACAGGCGATACGGGCTTGAAAACGGTCTTGCCAATGCTCGCGTTGCGCGGCTTGGGCGATGGCCAGCATATTGGAGCCGCTGCCAGAGATAAGAACCACAATGTTTTGCATAGCAGGGGATTATCAGTGGTCGGTTCAGCCAGTCCATGAAAAATCGCGCAAAATAGCACGACCGTTCTAAATTGCCTTGGAGACCCTTGATGGATTTGGCTTTCACCCCTGAAGAACAAGCTTTTCGCGAGGAGGTACGCACGTGGGTACACGCGCATTTGCCATCAACCCTTTCGCACAAGGTCCACAACGCCTTGCGTTTGTCGCGTGAAGACATGCAGGCTTGGGCCAAGATTTTGGGCAAAAAAGGCTGGCTGGGCTATGGCTGGCCCACCCAGTTTGGCGGCCCTGGTTGGAGTGAAGTGCAAAAGCATTTGTTTGAAGAAGAGTGCGCTCTGGCCGGTGCGCCGCGTGTGGTGCCCTTTGGCCCGGTGATGGTCGCGCCCGTCATCATGGCCTTTGGCAATCCCGCACAACAGCAACGTTTTTTGCCGGGCATTGCCAGCGGCGAGGTGTGGTGGAGCCAAGGCTATAGCGAGCCGGGCTCGGGCTCAGACCTTGCCTCGCTCAAAACCCGCGCCGAGCGGGTGGGCGACAAGTACATCGTCAATGGCCAAAAAACCTGGACCACCTTAGCGCAATTTGGTGAATGGATTTTTTGCTTGGTGCGCACCAGCAGCGAAGGCAAGCCGCAAACTGGCATTTCGTTTTTGCTGATTGACATGAAGTCCAAGGGCGTGAGTGTGCGTCCCATCAAACTGCTGGACGGTGAATGCGAAGTCAACGAGGTCTGGTTTGACAACGTGGAAGTGCCCGCCGAGAACCTGATTGGTGAAGAAAACAAGGGCTGGAATTACGCCAAATACCTGCTGGCGCATGAGCGCACCAACATCGCCGACGTCAACCGCGCCAAGCGAGAGTTGGAGCGCTTGAAGCGCATCGCCAAAGCCGAAGGCGTGTGGGACGACATGCGCTTTCGCGACGAAATCGCCAAGCTCGAAGTCGATGTGATTGCCTTGGAAATGATGGTGCTGCGGGTGCTGAGCGCCGAGAAATCCGGCAAGCAGTCGCTGGACATCGCTGGTTTGCTCAAGATTCGCGGCTCTGAAATTCAGCAGCGCTACAGCGAACTAATGATGCAAGCGGCTGGTCCCTTCAGCTTGCCCTTCATCCAAGAGGCGATGGAAGCTGGCTGGCAAGGCGACCATGTGGGTGCAGCCCACTGTGCGCCTTTGGCGTCCACTTATTTCAATATGCGCAAGACCACCATTTACGGTGGCTCGAATGAAGTGCAACGCAACATCGTTGCACAAACTGTTTTGGGGTAAAGCATGGACTTTGATTTTTCAGACGAACAAGCGCAACTGCGCGACGCAGTTCGCAAATGGGTGGACAAGGCCTACAGCTTTGACGAACGCCGCAGTGTGGTGGCCGCAGGTGGTTTTTCTGCCAGCGCATACCAAGCCATGGCCGAGTTGGGCTTGTGCGGTTTGTGTGTGCAAGACGCGTATGGTGGCATGGCCATGGGGCCCACCGAGGGCATGGTGGCCATGGAAGAGTTGGGTCGCGGCATGGTGGTGGAACCTTTGGCCCACACCTGGATCAGCACGGCGGTGCTTCAAGCTTTCGCCCCCGAAGACCTGAAAACCGAATGGCTGCCCCGCCTGGCCGGTGGCGAGGCCCTGCTGGTGTTGGCGCACCATGAAAAAGGCGCTCGCTATGACTTGCACAAATGCCAAGCCACTGCCAGCCAAGTGGGCGGTGCGTGGCAGGTGAGCGGCCACAAGAGCTTGGTACCGGCCGGTGACCAGGCCCATGGGTTTGTGGTGCCCGCCACGGTGAGTGGCAAGCTGGCCCTGTTTTTGGTGCCGCGCAGCGCGGCCACCGACACCGCTCAGGCCTACCTTGCGCAAGACGGTAGCCGCATGTCAGAGCTAAAACTGAAAGACGCCGCTGCACAACTCATCACCATGGACGGCTTGGCTGCTTTGCAATTGGCGGTGGACGTCGGTGCCACGTCCTTGTGCGCCGAAGCCGTGGGTTTGATGGAAAAAACCTTGGCCGTGACGGTGGAGTATCTCAACACCCGCAAACAGTTTGGTGTCGCCATTGCCAGTTTTCAGGCGCTGCGCCACCGCGTGGCCGACATGAAAATGCAACTCGAGTTGGGCCGCTCCATGAGCTATTACGCCACGCTCAAACTCAACGCCCCAGCGGCAGAGCGTTCACTGGCGGTGTCTCGGGCCAAGTACCAAATTGGGCGCTCCACCCGCCATGTGGGCCAAGAAGCGGTGCAGCTGCACGGTGGCATTGGCGTGACCGATGAGTACATCGTCAGCCACTGCTTTAAGCGCTTGACGCAAATCGAACTCAGCTTGGGCGACAGCTTGCACCACTTGGGTCTGGTGTCCGCTCAGATGCAAGAGACGGCTGGCGTGTTTGCCTGACCTGTCATTGCGGGACGTGTCATTGCGGGACGTGTCATTGAGATGCGTGTCATTGCGAAAGCAGTCATTGCGAGCGAAGCGAAGCAATCCCAGATCGCCACGTCGCTTTGCTCCTCGCGATGACCTCGTTGCTTCTCGCGATGACCGCCTTGCTCCTGGCCACGTAACCTTGCTACTCGCGAT
>JBILIR010000025.1:0-9795 GCA_044368955.1 Limnohabitans sp. | reverse complement strand
CCATGTGATAGTGCCTTGACCATTAATTTTATTATCCTTGTACTCACCCACGAACTTCAAACCGCTTGCTTGTGTATAAGTGCCTTGCCCGTTTCGCTTTCCATCTTTGAACTCACCAACGTACTTGTCGCCGTTTGAAACAGTCCAAGTTCCAACGCAGTTAGTCCAACTTGCCGAATCACTTCCCTGACAAGCAGGCAGATTACTCTGCCCATAAGCAGCACCAGCCAGCAAGACAAGAATCAAGGTGTAAAAAGCTTTCATAGTCACACATAATACTCATTCCCAGATGCAATGCCTGCGGAGGTGATCATTTGAGCAAAACAGAGCGTAAGTCTGCCGGATGGAACCATCCTTCAAAACTGGGGGGTGGGGGTATGGCAGGGGTCAGGCTGGCTGGAAATTGATGGGGGTACGGGGGGCGTTTGCCGAGCTGTCAATCAACCCCGAAGGGGAGCAGTCAACGCAGCATCAGTTATGAGTCGGTGTAAATCAAGTAGGATTGCTTGTCCAATTTCTGTCCAACAGAGTGTTGGACAAGGCCCAAGATGACAAGCAATCAAAAGCCCCAATCGGGGCTAAGTAGTTGATTTAACTGGAGGCGCGAGCCGGAGTCGAACCGACCTACACGGATTTGCAATCCGGTGCATAACCGCTTTGCTACCGCGCCATTAAGCGAGAAAAAAGGGAAGCTTTGGGCTTCCCTTTTTCATGTATGGAGCGGGAAACGAGGCTCGAACTCGCGACCTCAACCTTGGCAAGGTTGCGCTCTACCAACTGAGCTATTCCCGCATGAGGAGCAAAGTATAGCGGAAAATTGCGCCATTTTTACTTCGTCACGCTTAATGTTTGACGGCCACCGTTGCCACTTCAGCGGCAGGTGTTGCTGCCACCACTTCGGGCTCATCCAAGGGCAAAGGCGTGGGGATGCGTTCCAACGCAATTTCAAGCACCTTGTCAATCCAGCGAACCGGAATGATCTCGAGATTGGCTTTGACGTTGTCTGGAATTTCCTGCAAATCTTTGACGTTTTGCTCAGGGATCAAAACCGTCTTGATGCCACCACGCAAGGCTGCCAACAATTTTTCTTTCAAGCCGCCAATTTCGGTGACCTCACCACGCAAGGTGATCTCGCCTGTCATCGCCACATCGCTGCGCACAGGTATGCCTGTGAGCGCAGACACAATGGACAGCGTAATGGCTGCACCTGCACTGGGGCCGTCCTTAGGCGTCGCACCATCGGGCACATGCACATGGATGTCAGATTTTTCAAAGATGTCGCTGCGAATACCCAAGCTGGCCGAACGGCTTCGCACCACGGTGCGAGCCGCCTCGACAGACTCTTTCATGACATCGCCCAATGAACCGGTACGTGTGATGTTGCCTTTGCCGGGGATGATGGCCGCTTCGATGGTGAGCAAATCGCCACCGACTTCGGTCCACGCCAAACCCACCACTTGACCCACTTGGTTTTGCTTTTCAGCGCGGCCATAAGTGTACTTACGCACACTCAGGAAATCGTTCAGATTGTCCTCATTGACCACCACCATGGGTTGCATGGTTTTAAGTAGCAAAGCCTTGACCACTTTGCGGCAAATCTTGGAGATCTCACGTTCGAGTGAACGCACACCGGCTTCGCGTGTGTAGTAGCGAACAATGTCACGCACAGCAGACTCTTCAATGCGCAACTCTTCTTCCTTGATGCCGTTGTTTTTCAACTGCTTGGGGATGAGGTAGCGGGAAGCAATATTGATTTTTTCATCTTCGGTGTAACCCGACAAACGAATCACTTCCATGCGGTCAAGCAAGGCAGGCGGAATGTTCATCGAATTGGAGGTCGCCACAAACATGACGTCGCTCAAATCGAAATCCACTTCCACATAGTGATCGTTGAAGGTGTTGTTTTGTTCGGGGTCTAACACCTCTAACAATGCACTTGAAGGGTCGCCACGGAAGTCTGAACCCAGCTTGTCGATCTCGTCCAACAAGAACAAAGGATTGCGGGTGTTCACCTTGGAAAGGTTTTGCAACACCTTGCCAGGCAATGCGCCAATGTAGGTGCGACGGTGGCCGCGAATTTCGGCCTCGTCACGCATACCGCCCAAGGCCATGCGAACGTATTTACGTCCTGTGGCTTTGGCAATCGATTGACCCAAAGAGGTTTTACCGACACCTGGAGGGCCAACCAAACACAGAATAGGCGCTTTGACCTTGTCGACACGTTGTTGCACCGCCAAATATTCCAAGATGCGGTCTTTGACTTTCTCTAAACCATAGTGGTCTTCGTTGAGCACTGCTTCGGCGTTCATCAAATCGTGTTTGATCTTGGTGCGTTTGCTCCAAGGCAAACCCACCAACACATCGATGTAATTGCGCACCACCGTGGCTTCGGCCGACATGGGTGACATGAGTTTGAGTTTTTTGAGTTCGCTGTCAGCTTTTTTGCGTGCCTCGGTGGACATGCGAGCAGCCTTGATCTTTTTCTCGATCTCTTCAATGTCAGCGCCCTCTTCACCTTCGCCCAATTCTTTTTGAATCGCTTTAACTTGCTCGTTCAAATAGAAATCGCGTTGGTTTTTCTCCATTTGGCGTTTGACACGGCCACGAATGCGTTTGTCGACATTCAAAATGTCCACTTCGCGCTCGAGTTGGGTGTAGAGGTTTTCCAAACGCTCTTTGATCTGCGGCAAATCGAGTACCGCTTGTTTGTTTTCAAGCTTCAGCGGCAAATGCGCCGCGATGGTGTCAGCCAAACGGCCCGCATCGTCAATGCTGGAGATTGAGGTGAGAATTTCGGGCGGAATTTTTTTGTTGAGTTTGACGTACTGGTCAAACTGCTGCATCACCGCTCGACGCAAGGCCTCGATCTCGGTGTCTTGGTCGCCAACCTCGGCGGGTTGCACAGGCGTCAAGGTACAAACAAAGTGAGAGGCGCCATCTTCAATGCGGTTGACCATGGCACGCTGTTGGCCTTCGACCAGCACTTTGACGGTGCCATCGGGCAATTTAAGCATTTGCAAAATGGTGGACACGCAGCCCACCTCGAACATATCGGTGACCAAAGGCTCGTCTTTGGCAGCCGCTTTTTGGGCCACCAACATGATGCTGCGGTCTGCCGCCATCGCGGTTTCCAAAGCTTTGATACTTTTGGGCCGACCCACAAACAAGGGAATGACCATGTGCGGAAACACCACCACGTCGCGCAAAGGCAGCAAGGGCAGGTCAATTGCAACTGGCAGCAAAGGGGTTTGTCCTGACATGGTCAAACTTCCAATCTGGAAAAAAGCCAACCCTGGGGTTGACGGGGTATTCAGGCCTTCTTGGCTGCCTCGCGGTAGACCAATAAAGGAGGTTTGTTCTCTTCGATCGTAGATTCCTCTACAACCACTTTCTCAACATTGGTACTGTTGGGCAATTCAAACATGGTGTCAATCAGCGATTGTTCAAGGATAGACCGCAATCCGCGAGCACCGGTTTTCCGGGCCAAGGCTTTTTTCGCAATCGCCTTGAGTGCGGAGGGCCGTATCTCTAGCTCAACGCCTTCCATTCCAAACAGTTTGTTGTATTGCTTGACCAGCGCATTCTTGGGCTCGGTGAGAATTTGCATCAGCGCATCCTCACTCAGTTCACTGAGGGTCGCGACCACAGGCAAACGCCCCACAAGCTCAGGGATCAGGCCGAATTTGATCAAATCTTCCGGCTCTACTTGCCCAAACATATCGGACAAACTGCGTTCTTCTTTAGTTTTGACAACTGCACTGAAGCCAATTCCAGAGCGTTCTGTGCGGTTTTCTATGACTTTTTCCAAGCCAGCAAAGGCACCGCCACAGATAAACAGGATATTGGTGGTATCTACCTGAAGGAAATCTTGGTTGGGGTGTTTGCGACCACCTTGGGGGGGGACGCTGGCCATGGTGCCCTCGATAAGTTTGAGCAAAGCCTGCTGAACGCCCTCACCGGACACATCGCGGGTGATGGAGGGGTTATCGGATTTACGGGAGATTTTGTCGATCTCATCGATGTAGACAATGCCTCGCTGTGCCCGCTCGACGTCGTAATTGCAGTTTTGCAATAACTTTTGGATGATATTTTCCACATCCTCGCCCACATAACCCGCTTCGGTGAGGGTGGTGGCGTCGGACATGACGAAAGGCACATTGAGCATACGGGCCAAGGTTTGCGCCAGCAAGGTTTTGCCGGAGCCTGTCGGGCCAATCAACAAAATATTGGACTTGGTGAGTTCGACCTCATCTTTTTTAGCGGTTTCCTTGTGCTGAAGGCGTTTGTAGTGGTTGTAAACCGCCACAGCCAAGGCACGCTTGGCCGGTTCTTGGCCAATCACATAGTTGTCTAGGTTGTTTTTGATGTCCAAGGGACTGGGCAAATCGCCCCGCCCTTCGCGCATGCTCGCCGCCTCAGGGGGCAACTCGTCGCGGATGATGTCATTGCATAAATCGATGCACTCATCGCAGATAAAAACAGAGGGTCCGGCAATGAGTTTTTTGACCTCATGCTGGCTTTTGCCGCAAAAAGAGCAGTAAAGCGTTTTTTCGCTGGAAGTACCTTTTTTGTCGGCCATTCGGTCTCTGCGTTAAGTTGGTCTACCAATGATACTCAAATCCATCAGGGCCGCTTGGCAATCACATCGTCGACCAAACCATAGGCCTTGGCCTCGTCAGCAGTGAGGTAGTAATCGCGCTCGGTATCGACTTCAATGCGTGACAAAGGCTGGCCGGTGTTCTCTGACAGCAACTGATTCAAGCGCTCACGGGTTTTTAAAATTTCGCGAGCAGCAATTTCAATTTCTGTGGCTTGGCCTTGTGTGCCGCCCAAGGGTTGGTGGATCATGACCTTGGAGTTGGGCAAAGAAAAACGTTTGCCCTTGGCACCAGCAGCGAGCAAGAAAGCGCCCATGCTGGCAGCCATGCCAATGCACAAGGTGGACACTGCGGGTTTGATGAAGTTCATGGTGTCGTAAATCGCCATGCCTGCACTGACCGAACCACCGGGTGAGTTGATGTAGAGCGAGATGTCCTTGTCGGGATTTTCACTCTCCAAAAAAAGCAACTGCGCAACGATCAAATTGGCCGTGTGGTCGTTGACCGGCCCCACCAAAAAAATGACGCGTTCGCGCAAGAGACGCGAATAAATGTCGTAAGCGCGTTCGCCCCGACCGCTGGTCTCAATCACGACTGGGACCATGCCCAAGGCTTGTGTGTCTAATGCGCTCATTGCGTTTCTCCAGCCAATTTAGGCTTGTTGTCCCATTAATTCATCAAAGCTGATGGCTTTCTCATTGACTTTAACCAGTGAGAACACGTAGTTGGTGACATTTTGCTCAATCACAATGCCTTCAACTTCAGCCATGCGGCGGTTGTCACTGTAGTACCAGCGTTGCACCTCGGTGGGCTTTTCATAGCTGGCAGACAGTTCTTCCACATGGGCCTTGATTTGATCGGGCGTGGCTTGCAAGCCTTGCTGACGCACCAACTCGGAGACCACCAAACCCATGCGCACACGGCGCTCTGCTTGGGGCTTGAACACCTCTTCAGGAATGGGGGCTTTGTCAGCGTCTTTGATGCCGCGTTGTTTCAGCTCTTCACGGGCACCTTGCACCATGCGATCGAGTTCGGCTTGCACGATGGAGTTGGGCAAGTCGAGTTCTGCGTGCTCGACCAAAGCATCCAAAGCGGCTTGTTTGTTGCGACCGAGCAAGCGGAACTTCACTTCACGCTCTAGGTTGCCACGGATGTCAGCACGCAAGCCAGCAACAGTGGCATCGACTGCCCCCAAAGACTTGGCGAGTTCGTCGGTGACTTCGGGCAAATGGCTGGCTTCGAGTTTTTTCAAGGTCACCATGAAGTCGGCGGTTTTACCAGCCACTTCACGGCCTTGGTAGTCTTCGGGAAAAGCCAAGGGGAAGGTTTTGCTTTCGCCTACTTTCATGCCTTTGACGGCGGCTTCAAACTCTTGAAGCATTTGGCCTTCGCCCACCACAAATTGAAAGTCCTGGGCCCGGCCACCATCGAAAGGCTCGCCGTCAATCTTGCCTTCGAAGTCCACGGTCACGCGGTCGTCGGTATCAGCGCTGGAGTCCAAAGAACGCTGGGCATAGGTGCGGCGTTGCTTGCGCAAAATTTCGATGGTCTTGTCGATGGCTTCGTCAGTGACATCAGCCTGCAATTTATCAATGGTGACCTGCGCCAAGTCTTTCATCTTCACTTCAGGGTACACCTCGAAGATGGCGTCAAATGCCATTTCACCTTCAGGCGCTTGTTCTTTTTCGCTGATGCGGGGCTGGCCGGCCACACGCAACTGGGCTTCTATGGTGGCTTGGTTGAAGGCCTCACCTACCTTGTCGTTCATGACTTCGTAATGCACCGAGTAACCGTAGCGCTGCGCCACGATGTTCATGGGCACTTTGCCTGGGCGAAAACCGTCAATCTTGACTTGGCGAGCGAGCTTCTTCAAACGCGCATTCACTTCGTTTTGAATCACAGTGGCAGGCAAAGTCAATGTGATTTTGCGCTCCAACTTTTCCAAGGTTTCAACATTCACGGCCATGAGGTTTCTCCATCTCTGAACTTAAAAGCGCGGGGCTTCGGGCAAGCATTGGTGCGCGGGGGGGGACTCGAACCCCCACAGTATTGCTACCGTCAGGACCTAAACCTGGTGCGTCTACCAATTTCGCCACCCGCGCGGGATTGAAAAAAAGCAAAGGGCGGTGTGACTGAACATACCGCCCGTCTGAAATCGGTCAAGGCGAAATTCTACCCGCCCCGGCTGTTGTCAAGGACAGCGCTAACGCTTAACCCTGAACCAAGCGGCATACATGGCAGGCAAAGCCAACAAAGTCAGCACAGTCGCCACAATCAAACCGCCCATGATGGCAACCGCCATAGGCCCCCAAAACACGCTGCGTGACAGCGGAATCATGGCCAACACAGCGGCGGCGGCGGTCAACACAATGGGGCGCAAGCGACGCACCGCTGACTCGACGATGGCGTCCCAAGCGGGTACGCCATTGGCACGGTCTTGCTCGATTTGATCAATCAAGATGACCGAGTTGCGCTGAATCATGCCCATGAGAGCAATCACCCCAAGCAAAGCCACAAAACCAAACGGACGGTTCAAGGTCAGCAAAGCCAAGGCAACGCCTGCAATGCCCATGGGGCCAGTCAAAAACACCAGCAATGCGCGGCTGAAGCTTTGCAGCTGCAACATCAGCAAGGTGAAGGTGACAAACAACATGAGGGGCAAGCCAGCGGCGATAGAGGCAGAGCCTTTAGAGCTTTCCTCCACAGCGCCAGCAACACTGATACGGTAGTCGGCGTGTCCATCTAAAGCCCATTGCTTCTCCAGTTTTTTCAAATCGGGCATCAACTGTGTGGTGACGGTGGCGCCTTGCAAGCCTTCCACGATGTCGGACTGCACAGTGATGGCGTAGTCGCGGTTTTCCCGCCACATCACGCCAGGCTCCCAGGTGAACTGCGGCTTGGCCACTTGCAACAGTGGCACCGATTTGCCTGAGGCTGTGGGCACATAGGCATTGCCTAAGTCAGAAATGGCTTGTCGTTCGGTTTGCGGTTGGCGCAACACAATGTCGATCAATTGATCGCCTTCGCGGAACTGTCCCACGGTGGTACCGCTCAGCAACACCCTCGACGCTTGCGCAATCGACTGGCTGGTCACGCCCAAAGCTCTCGCTTTTTCTTGGTCAACAGCCAAACGAATCACCTTGATGGATTCATTCCAGTTGTCGTTCACGCCGCGGGTGTTGGCGTTGCTACGCATGACAGCCTTGACCTCGTCAGCCCGTAAACGCAGGGCATGGGGGTCGGGTCCCGCCAGGCGAAACTGCACAGGGAAAGGCACGGGTGGGCCATTTGGCAAGAGCTTGACACGGGCTCTCACGTCGGGGAACTCTTTGGCCATGATGGCAGGCAGGGCTACCCTCAGACTTTCACGCAACTTCAAGTCTTTGGGTTGGATGATGAACTGCGAAACATTGCTTTGCGGAAACACTTGGTCCAGTGGCAGGTAAAAACGTGGCACGCCTGAACCCACCCACAAACTGACCGACTCCACGCCCTCGGTTGCCAACAAACGCTTTTCCACTTCAAGACTCAAGGCTTCGTTGGCGGCGACGCTGGTGCCCTCGGGAAACCAAATGTCCATCATGATTTCGGGGCGGCTGGAGTCAGGGAAAAACTGCTGCTGCACCTTGCCCATGCCCACAATGCCCAGCACAAAGATCAACACCGTGGCAGCAATCGTCAGCCAGCGGTGCTTGACACACCAGTTAACTGTGCGCCTAAAGGTGTTGTAAAAGGCTGAGTCAAACAGTTCTTGGGGCGCAGCACCTGCCATAAGCGGCTTGACCTTGAGAATCAGCGTTCCCAAATAAGGCACAAAAAACACCGAGACCCACCAACTCAGCAATAAAGCAATGACAGTGACCGCAAAAATTGCAAAGGTGTACTCACCTGTGACCGATTTGGCCAAACCAATGGGCAGAAAACCTGCGGCGGTGATGAGGGTGCCGGTCAACATGGGCATGGCGGTCACCTCGTAGGCAAAGGTGGCGGCGCGGACTTTGTCAAAGCCCTCTTCCATTTTGCGCACCATCATCTCAACAGCAATGATGGCGTCATCCACCAACAAACCCAAAGCAATGATGAGCGAACCCAGCGATATCTTGTGCAAGCCAATGCCGAGGTAATACATCGCCAAAAACGTCATGGCCAGCACCAAGGGAATGGTGATGCCCACCACCAAACCAGGTCGCATATCGATATGCCACCCAAAGCGCCCACCTTTGTGCCAACCCAAAGACACAAAGCTGACCACCAACACAATCACCACCGCTTCGATCAACACACTGACGAACTCGCTGATAGAGCGTTCGACCGCTTTGGGTTGGTCTTGTAACTGCACCAATCTCACGCCATGGGGCAAGTTGGATTGGATTTTGGCTGTTGATTCACGCAAGGCTTTGCCCAAGGCAATGATGTCGCCGCCCTTGGCCATGGACACACCCAGCGCCACCACTTGCTTGCCTTGAAAGCGCACTTTCACCGATGCAGGGTCGACATAGCCGCGTTGAATAGAGGCGATATCGCCCAGTTTGATCTGCTGACCTGAAGCACCGCGTATGGGCATGGCTTGCAACTGCTCAATCGCTTGAAACTGACCTTGCACGCGGATTTGCACCATGTCCAAAGGCGTTTGCATGGTGCCAGCGCTTTCCACCGCGTTTTGTTGGCCCAGTTGCGCCAGCACCGCGTTCAAGTCCAAGCCCAGCTGAGCCAAGCGCTTTTGCGAAATTTCAATGTAGATTTTTTCGTCTTGGGTGCCAAACAATTCCACTTTGTAGACATCGGTCACCCGCAGCAACTGCTGACGCACATCGTCGGCGATGTCACGGATTTCAGCCATGGAAAAACCCTCGGCCTCGATGGCGTAAATCACGCCATACACATCGCCAAAGTCATCATTGAAAAATGGCCCGACCACGCCTTGCGGCAAGGTCTGTCGCATGTCGCTGACTTTTTTGCGAACCGTGTACCAAACATTCGTGACCTCAGAGGCTTTGGACGAATCTTTAATTTGAAAAATGATTTGCGATTCACCCGGCTTGGAGTAGCTGCGAATCTTGTCGGCAAAAGGCGCCTCTTGCAGGGTGCGCTCAAGTTTGTCAGTAATTTGCTCGGCGACTTGTTGGGCCGTGGCCCCAGGCCAATAGGTGCGAATCACCATGGCTCGAAAGGTGAACGGCGGGTCTTCGTCTTGACC
>JBILIR010000285.1:0-2978 GCA_044368955.1 Limnohabitans sp. | reverse complement strand
AAGACCATCAACACCACCATCAAGTAGCGGGTCAGGGCTGGGTGCATAAGCGCCCACAGGGAAAGGTTGAATCCCTTTTTGGTTTCGTACGGGCCGCTCATGGCTTGGTGCCAACCGGCTGAAACAGCGTGACTCTTTGCCCAGGCGACAGCACATGCACCCCAGCCACCACCACTTGCTGACCAACTTGCAAGCCGCTGTTGACCACGGCTTCGTTGCCATCAGCAGTGGTGACTTGAATTTCTTGGGATTTCACCGTCATGGTGGCCATGTCCAACACCCACACCATGGTCTTACCACCCTCTTGGCGCAAAGCGCTGGTGGGAAGCTTGATTTTTTGCATACTGGCAGAGGGATTGGGCTCCATGGTGACCGTCACCGTGCTGCCCAAAGGCGCAGTCACCGGCCCTGTCAAAGCCACGCGGACGCTGAACGTGCGGGTGACGGGGTCTGCACTGGCCGCAATTTCATACACCGAGGCCTTGTGCGGCTCTTCACTCCCCCAAAACTTCACCTGCACGCTTTGACCACGCTGCAGGCTGGCCACTTTGTCTTCGGGGACTGCAAACATCACGTCCCGCTGGCCGTCTTGGGCCAAACGCAGCACGGGCATGCCAGCACTCACCACCTGCCCTGCCTCGGCATCAATACCTGTGACCACACCGGCTTTGTCGGCCACCAATTTGCTGTAGGCCACTTGGTTGTTTTGAGCGGACAACTGCGCTTGCGCTTGGTCGACTTGGGCCTGGGCAGCTTTCAAGGCGGTTTCACGCCGCTCAAGTTCGGCGCTGCTGATGAATTCTTTGTCACGCAATTCTTTGTAACGCTTGAAATCGGCGGCGGCCAAATCGCGGTTGGTGATGGCGGCGTTGATTTGTGCGCGAGCAGCATCCACCGTCAATCGGTAGTCTTGGGCGTCGATCTCTGCCAATAACTGACCTGCCTTGACACGTTGGCCCAGCTCCACATGCCGAGCGACCAATTTGCCGCCTACGCGAAAACCCAAGCGTGTCTCGATACGCGCTTTCACCTCACCTGCGTACTCCGTGGCGTTACCCAATGCAGTTTCACCCACTTGGATGACCTTGACGGAGCGCAACGGTTCTTCGGTGGCAGGTGGGGGGGAACAAGCCGCCAGCCCCATCATGGCGACAAGTACAAAAAAACGGGACAAATGCGGCATGACAGGGCTTTCTTTGGGAAATATTAATGACTGACCGGTTAGTAATCTAATTCTACAGCCTTGGTGTGTCAAGCGACAATCGAAAAACCATGTCATCCATAGACCATTACGAAAATTTTCCGGTCGCCTCTTGGCTGTGCCCTGCGCACCTGCGGCCAGCGGTGGTGGCGATTTACCACTTTGCCCGCATGGCTGACGATATCGCCGATGAAGGGGTGGCAGATGCCCACAGCAGATTGTCAAGCTTGAAAGCCATGGAATCAGACTTGCTGGCCTGCACCACCCCTGGACATGTCAGCGCCCAATGGCCGCAGGTGTTCACGCCATTGGCCGCGCAAATACGCCAACACACCATTCCCTTGCAGCCCTTGCTTGACCTGCTCGACGCCTTCACCCAAGACGTCAACTACACCCAGTCACAACGGCCATACGCCTCGCGTGAAGAATTGCTGGACTACTGCCGCCGCTCGGCCAACCCCGTAGGCCGGTTGTTGCTGCATTTGTATGGCGTGAATGACGCTGCTTCTTTGGCGCAAAGCGACGCGATTTGTTCCGCCTTGCAACTGATCAACTTTTGGCAAGATTTGAGCGTCGACATACCGCGTGGAAGGTTTTACCTGCCTCAAGGCGCCAGCCTTTCCAAGGAAATTGCATTTGCCCGTGAGCTCATGCAGCAAGGCAGCCCATTGGTGCATAGCCTGCCAGGGCGAGGTGGCTGGGAGTTGCGTCTGGTGGTGCAAGGCGGTTTGCGCATTTTGGACAAACTTGACAAGGTCGACGCCTTTGAACAACGCCCTTTGCTCAAGGGACTCGACTGGGTCAGAATGGTCTGGCGCGGCGTGTGGATGTGAACTGGATGCCACAATCGCTGACATGACGCCGCAAGACTATGTCCAACAAAAAGCCGCCGCCTCGGGAAGCAGTTTTTATTACGCTTTTTTGTTCCTCCCCCCCCAAAGGCGGGCTGCCATCACCGCTTTCTACGCGTTTTGCCGTGAAGTCGACGATGTGGTGGACGAGGTACAAGACCCCACCGTCGCCGCCCAAAAACTGCATTGGTGGCAAATGGAGGTGCAAAACAGTTTTGCAGGCAATGCCCAGCATCCGGTGATGAAAGCCTTGATGCCCTTGGCTGCTGAATTTGGCATCACCGCCCAACATTTGAACGATGTGATTGCGGGTTGCCAAATGGATTTGAACCAAACCCGCTACCTTGACTTTGCTGGCCTGCAGCGCTACTGCCATTTGGTGGCAGGCGTGGTGGGCGAAGTGGCAGCACGTATTTTTGGGCAAAGCCAAGACGAAACCACCCACTATGCCCACCAATTGGGCTTGGCGTTTCAACTCACCAATATCATCCGCGACGTAGGGGAAGACGCTTTGCGAGGGCGCATCTACCTGCCCGTGAACGAGTTGCAGCAGTTCGAGGTGAGTGCCAAAGATATTTTGGAGCGACGCGACAGCGCCGCTTTCCAAGCCTTGATGGCATTCCAATACGAACGCGCCCAAAACCTTTACGAGCAGGCCTTGGCCGCTTTACCTCAGGCCGATTGGCGCAGCCAAAAACCAGGCCTGATGATGGCCAGCATTTACCGAACCTTGCTGGTCGAAATCCAAGCAGCGGGCTTCCCCGTGCTGCATCAACGCGTGGCACTCACGCCTTTGCGCAAGTTCTGGTTGGCTTGGAAAATGCAGGCCCTGGGGCGTTTTTGACCCCCTTGACCATCATCGGTGGCGGCTGGGCTGGCTTGGCTGCAGCGGTTCGCGCAACCCAAAGAGGCTTTGCGGTGCGGTT
>JBILIR010000240.1:0-3423 GCA_044368955.1 Limnohabitans sp. | reverse complement strand
TCGTCGGCCAAAAGCAAAGCGCGGTCCACGGTATGGAGATTGAGAAACTGTCCGGTCGCTTGCTGTCGCGCAAAGATCTTCAACACATCTTCTTTGGGCACACGGGTCGCTTTATCACCGGCAACCAGTGTTTGACCAAAGACGGCCTCAACGATCTCAATCGTCACGCTGCCTTGGTTGATTTTTTGCTCGGGCAAAAAGGTTTGCACCACCCAGCCTTTGTCGCGGTAAAGGTCGGCCACCAACACCGGGCTGCTTTGCAGCCTTGCAAAGTCGAGCGGACGGCCCAGCAGCGGGGCCAAAGCCTTGCGCAACTCCTCACTGCTGAGCAAGGTATTGCCTTTGAAATTGAACGCCTGGACCACGATGGTCTGGCCCTGAAGCGGTGCTTCTACGGCGGGCTTGGGGGTTTTTTGAACCTGCACACGCTGCTTGTCTGCCTGTTGGTCTCGTTCGATTTGCTGCTGCAGGGTGCTTGCGCTGGGGGTTGTTTGCGCTTGGGAAAGGGTTGCCGAAATGCCGAACCCAAGGAGCGCTGTCAAGGCCAAATGATTTGAAAAACTGTTTGATTTGACAGTTGGATTGCAAGTAAGTTGGAGTTTCATGTTTTTGGCGGTTTTGACAACTTTGCGGTTTTTATCAGCCGCAAACCTTCAAAACTTGCAAAACGCTGCAAGGTTTGCAGACTCCCGCCGCTAAGATGCCAAACATGTTTCGTTTGCAGGTCCGCTCACTCACACCATGCCCAAGCGCCTGGCGCTGGTTGCTTGGGGCGTGCTTGGCGATGGTTGTTTTCGGGAGTGCCTTGGCCCAAAGTGCTGCGCCCAAAGTGGACGCTGACCAACGGGTTCAGATCACACAATCCATCTGGGTGGACGAAAGTCAGCAGATGGCCTTTGAAAGCGTCCGCAAGCAAGATTTCAAGCCCTTCAACCCTTTGGAACGGTTGGCGATTGGTGGCAAAGTCGTGTGGCTGCGTCTGCACCCTGAACAAGCCAATAGCCCTGCTAGCCCGCTTTTCCTTCACCTTTTGCCACCCCATTTGGGTGACGTGTTTCTGTACACACCCTCTGACACTGGGCAATGGCAACAGCGAACCTTGGCTCCGCAAGACTTCATTACAAAAACTGCGCTGGGGGCAGTGGGCCAGGGTGAAGATTTCTATCTCAGAATCCATTCGCGTTACAACGCAGCGTTACTCGCTTTTGTGGGGAGCAAAGAAGAGCTGAACTTGCACGACAAAAAAATGGCCGTCATGACGACCATCATCAGCACGTTGGCGTTGGTATTTTTTCTGGTGATGTTGTGGCGAACTTTCCACCATTTCAGCTTGTTGAACGCCTTGATCTGCACTTTGTTGGTGTCATCCCAAATCCAACATTGGCTGTTGACAGGCTTAGCCATCACCCTGTTGGACTTGTCTTTGGCCATGGTCATGGGACTAGCGACTCCCATCATCATTTTCAACATTGCTATCGCCGGGGGCATCTTCACCGTGTTCTTGACAACGCTTTTCTCCGAGCAAGGCTGGCTGCGCTGGATGTGGTCGTGGTCTATTTTCCAGCTGGGCATGGTCGTTTATGCCCTTTTTGAGCCCAGCGCAGCCTCCAATTTGAGCATGTTGGCTTGGCGGTATGGCCCCCCGATCTTTTTTGCTTTTCTGCTGATAGCCGCGATTCGGGACCCTCGCACCCTGCGACAGCTTTCCAACAAAGTGGCATTTGGCATATTGTTGTTGTCATCTGCGATGTTTGTGGCGGTGTCTTGGAAGTCCGGGGGGGTTTTGGGTGGACATGCTGTCGAGTTGACATCGGATTTGTTTGTCCAAAACATCCTCAGCAGGACGGTCCCGCTTTTGGTGATCATGGGCTTGGCCAGTTGGTTTTATGAGCGCCTCAAAGCCAATCAACTTCACGCCATCCAAAATAAACTGCAGGTGTCTCAAGCAAGTTTAGATTTGGAGAGCAAACGCCTGGAGCGTCAACGCAAGTTCACCGCCATGCTGGCCCATGAACTGAAAAACCCTCTGGCCGTGAGCCACTTAGCTCTGTCGGGCATCAAAGCGCGAATCGGCCAAGATGACCCGTTGCTACAAAGGTCAGCGGCCATCGAGCAGTCGCTACAAGAGATCGACGCCATCATTGACCGCTGCTCTGAAATGGATGGATTTGAGCAAGGTCGATTGCCGATGCAGATCGGGGCGTTCACGCTGAATGACTTGATGGCGGCCCTCAAAGCGACGAACCGCAGCGATCGGATTTATATCTTGGTGCAGGGCATTCCAATTGAGACGGTTCTGGTGTCGGACATGCATTATCTGAAGATCATTTTCAGCAACTTGCTGAGCAATGCACTCAAATACTCACCACCAGATACCTTGGTCGAGCTGGCTGTGCAAGCGATGCAAAGCGACGGGCAACCGCCCATGGTGTCTTTTTGCGTATCCAACGAAGTGGGCGAAGCCGGGACGCCCTCGCCCGATTTGGCGTTTGAGCGCTTTTACCGGGCTGAATCTGCACGCAACCAATCAGGCGCAGGGCTTGGCCTGTGGCTTTCCCAATCCTTGGCACACGCTTTGGGCACCGAAGTGGTGATGCAAACCCAATCAGAAAAAATCAGTTTCACTCTGGTTTTGCCCTGCACATGAAAACGCTTGCCGCCAATGCCCCCTTTGGCCAGCTGTTAGTGGTCGACGACAACCTGCGGCTGAGCGAAGAGTTGTCTCTGGTGCTCCAGGCGGCGGGCTGGTCTGTGCGCTGCGCCGACGACGGCGAGAGCCTGCGGGCTTGCATGGCGCAGCAAGCGGCCGACATTGTGGTGTTGGACTTGAACTTGCCCGGTGAAGACGGCATCAGCCTGTGCAAGTGGTTGCGCAGCACCTATCCGCTCATTGGCATTGTGATGCTGACTGCGCGCGTGATGGGCATTGAACGCACCGAAGGTTATGTGGCCGGTGCTGATATTTACCTGACCAAGCCCACGCGGGCTGAAGAGTTGCTGGCGGTGATGCACAACTTGCACAGGCGCTCGCAGTTTTGCGCTTCAGCGGTTGTGCCGCTGCCAGGCCAACCTTGGACCTTGCACATCAAAGACCAGCGCTTGCTCTCGCCAAAATTGGACATGCTCAGCCTGACACCCAGTGAATGTTTGCTGCTGGAAACCTTGGCTTCGGTCAATGGCCTGTGCACATACGAGCTGTTGACCGACAAAATGGGCCAAACCGGATTGAGCGACAAACAGGCCAAAGCGCGATTGGAAGTCATCGTCAGCCGACTGCGCAGCAAATTGGCCAAGTTCCCAGTCGATCGGCTGGAGATCAAGACCGACCATGGCATCGGCTACAGCCTGCCAAAGCCTTTGGCCATCAAAGCCCAAGAAACCAAATGGGGTCAATGACCCGCTGCGCAGTTCCACCAAGCACAG
>JBILIR010000241.1:0-3423 GCA_044368955.1 Limnohabitans sp. | reverse complement strand
TAGGCTTTGAGCAGCGACATCGGCGTTTTTATCATCTGCCGAAGCATTGCCAGAGGAGCGGGACTTGAAAAATGCCATGTCAGTCAGGTGGGCTTTGGGCAGAAAGGCGGCCCGCTATGCCGTGCTCTAAAACACCGCCAACGGTCAGGAAAGAACCAAAGACCAGAATTCTATCAGTGGGGTTTGCGTCGGCCATGGCCTGAGCTGTGGCGGCAACAGGGTCAGCAAAGGTTTGGGCCGATTGGCCTTGGCGCGGCGCACCAGCTTGCCAAAGCGACTGCAACTGCTTGGCCGTGGCAGCGCGTTGAGAGGGCAGGTCAGAAAAATACCAGTGCTCCACCAAAGGCTGCAAACGCTGCACCATGGACTGGATGTCTTTATCAGCCATGGCGCCCATCACCGCGCGGGTGACGGCAAAGTAGCCCATGGCGTCCAAGTTATGCGCCAAGGCCGCCACCGAATGGGGGTTATGCGCCACATCCAAGACCACAGCAGGCTGACCTGGCAGCATTTGAAAACGCCCAGACCATTCCACCCGTGACAAGCCCAGCCGAATGGCTTGCGCATTCACAGGCAGGCTATCGCGCAAAGCATGCAAGGCAGCCAAAACACCTGCGGCATTGACCAATTGGTTAACACCGCGCAAGGCAGGGTAAGCCAAACCCGCCCAAGTTCGCCCTTCCCCCTGCCAGCGCCATTGCTGCTGGTCACCCGAAAAATGAAAATCGCTGCCCGATTGCCACAGCAATGCGCCCACCTTTTCAGCGTGGTGCGCCAAGCTGCTGGGCGGCTGCGGGTCGCTGACGATCGCTGGCTTGCCACTGCGCATGATGCCGGCCTTTTCACGGCCTATGCTTTCGCGGTCATTGCCCAGCCATTCGGTGTGGTCTAGATCGATGCTGGTGATGATGGCGCAGTCGGTGTCAATCACATTCACTGCGTCTAAGCGACCACCCAAGCCCACCTCCAAAATCACCACATCCAAATGGGCGCTGGCCAAACAACTGAAGATAGCCAATGCGGTGAACTCGAAATAGCTCAAGCTAATGTCGCCGCGCATAGCCTCAACTTTGGCGAAATGCGTGATCAAAATAGATGATGACACCGCCTGCCCGCTGATCTTGCAGCGCTCCTCGAAATACACCAAATGCGGCGATGTAAACATTCCTGTGCGGTAACCGGCTTCGCGCAAAACGGATTCGAGCATGGCGCAGGTGGAGCCTTTGCCATTGGTGCCAGCCACTGTGATGACAGGGCAGGCAAATTGCAAGCCCATTTTCTTGGCAACCGCGGCCACTCTTTCCAAGCCCATATCAATGTTTTGCGGGTGTAACCGCTCACAGTGGGTCAGCCATTCCTGAAGATTCATACAGTCATTGTCTCTGAAGTTGGCCAAGCTAAAATTGGAGCAAGGTCAACCACCTTGCTTGCCAAAACGTTGACTGATGAGATTCATTTGATTTTGGAGAACTTATGACACGTTACATCCCCTTGGTTTTGTTGGCTTCTGCCGCTTTCGTTTCTTCAGTGGGTGCGCAAGAAGTCGGCCGCGTGATTTCCTCCATGCCCATCATCCAGCAAGTTGCTGTTCCTCGACAAGTTTGTACCCAGCAACAAGTGGCGACTCAGCCCCGCAAATCTGGCGCGGGTTCTGCCATGGGTGCCATCGCTGGCGGCGTGGTGGGCAACGCCATTGGTAAAGGGGACGGCAACGCCTTGGCAACTGCCATCGGCCTCATCGGTGGCGCCATGTTGGGCGACAAAATTGAAGGTGCACCCCCTGCCGAAGTACACAATGTGCAAACCTGCAGCACCCAAAACTTTTACGAAAACCGCACTGTCGCCTACAACGTGGTTTACGAGTTCAACGGCAAGCAATACAACGTGCAAATGCCACAAGATCCAGGTCCCACCGTGCGCTTGCAAGTCACCCCCATGATTTCATCTACCCAGTCCCTGCAACCTGCAGTCCCCTTGCCTGCGCAAAACGCCATCCCGCCTTTGGGTTCCGCACCGCAAAGCTTCTGATAGCGCACTGTCTTACTCAACCGCCTTCCAAGGCGGTTTTTTTTTGCGGTGTCCTAGAATCGCGGCTTTGCTTCAACACATCAGACACCATGCCCACTAAACGGCCCGCCTCCCCCAAAAGCTCTGCACCCCAACGCGTTGTTCTCGCCTATTCGGGCGGTTTGGACACCTCCATCATCCTCAAATGGCTGCAAGACGAATACCACTGCGAGGTGGTCACCTTCACCGCCGACATCGGCCAAGGCGAAGAAATTGAACCGGCCCGTGCCAAAGCCATCAAGATGGGCATCAATCCCAGCAACATCTTCATCGAAGACCTGCGCGAAGAGTTTGTGCGGGATTTTGTGTTCCCCATGTTCCGCGCCAATGCGCTGTACGAAGGCGAATACCTCCTTGGCACCTCCATCGCCCGTCCACTCATTGCCCAGCGCTTGGTAGAGATCGCCCGCAAAACCAAGGCCGACGCCATCAGCCATGGTGCGACCGGCAAGGGCAATGACCAAGTTCGTTTCGAGCTCGGCGCTTATGCCCTGATGCCCAATGTGAAGATCATTGCGCCTTGGCGTGAATGGGATTTGCTCTCGCGTGAAAAGCTGATGCGCTACGCCGACCAACACGGCATTCCCGTCGATGGCGCCAAACGCAAAGGCCCTGCGCCCTACTCCATGGACGCCAATTTGCTGCACATCAGCTACGAAGGCGGCATTTTGGAAGACCCCAATTACGCCCCTGACGACAGCATGTGGCGCTTGACCGTCAGCCCCGAAAAAGCACCGAACAAACCGCAGGTGATTGAACTCACCTACAAACACGGCGATGTGGTGGCGATTGATGGTGTGCGCATGAGCCCCGCCAAAGTACTGACCCACTTGAACACCTTGGGTGGCAAGCACGGCATTGGCCGCTTGGACAAAGTGGAAAACCGCTATGTGGGCATGAAGAGCCGTGGTTGCTACGAAACCCCCGGCGGCACGATTTTGCTGTCGGGTCACCGCGCCATCGAGTCCATCACCTTGGACCGCGAAGTGCTGGCACTCAAAGAAGACCTGATGCCGCGTTATGCCCGCTTGGTTTACAACGGTTATTGGTTCAGCCCCGAGCGTGTATTGCTGCAAGGTTTGATCGACGCTTCGCAAGCCACCGCCAATGGCAAAGTGCGCTTGAAGCTTTACAAAGGCACCATCATGTGCGTGGGCCGTGAGAGCAAAACCGACAGCTTGTTTGACACCCGCATCGCCACTTTTGACGACGACGGCGGCGCTTACAACCAAGCCGACGCCGGAGGCTTCATCAAGCTCAACGCTTTGCGTTTGCGCATCGCCGCCAACCTGAAGAATGAGCGAGCTGCCAAAGCCACGCCTGCACGCAAACCCACTTCGAAAAAGAAAGCCTGAC
>JBILIR010000239.1:0-3440 GCA_044368955.1 Limnohabitans sp. | reverse complement strand
GCAATGAATCACGGTTTACAGGGCGATTTTGATTACCTTCATATAAACGAATACGGTGATCGTTATTACGGCATTGGTTTTTACTTCCCTGCTTATCTACTCCATATGCCTTTTGCGCAATGGATAGCAGATGCCAAGGGAATGGAAATTGAAGCCGCGATAGTTTTGTCTAGACAGTTGGCGGTCTTTTGGTTTTTTGCTGCATCGTCAATCTTGGTGGCACGGTTGATCTATTGGACGACAGATCATCTGCGCTATTCTTTACTTGTTTCAATAGCCTATCTGGTTTATCCATATTTGTTGGGTCACGGAATGGTCAACATGAAGGACTCTCCATTTTCTGTGGTGTGGTTGATGTGCGCATCGGTGGCTTTAAAACTATTTAAAGAATACCGTGCAAATAAGATGATTGATCAAAAATGGTTGATCGTTCTTTTTACCCTAGCTGCTTGGCTGGTGGGTATCCGGTTATCCGGCGTGTTATTTGCTATTCCATTGTTGATTTTGATTTTCTTCATCCTCTGGAACGATAAATTCAAGTGGCATTTCCTTGGTCAATGTACGCCAGCTGTGTTGGCTGGTGCTTTCATTGGTGTCTTGGTCATTGTAATTTCTTATCCGGTCATTTGGCAAAACCCGAATGAGTTTTTCAATGGTATTCATTACATGGGAAAACATCCTTGGTCCGGTTGCACGTTAACCAATGGTCATTGCATGGAGGCTCAGAGCCTGCCCAGTAGCTATATACTTTATTGGTTGGTTGTCAAGCTGCCAGTCTTTGCTTTGTTGGCGTTTGTTTTTTCCCCATTGATTTTATTTAAATTAAATGCGCACAACAAAAAATGGGGGTTAACTGTAACGCTCTTCTTGATGTTGCAGGTTATTTTTGTAATCGTTTTGTTGATTATTAAAGAGGTGGCTCTTTATGATGAGATCAGGCAAATACTTTTCTTGGTGCCATTGATCTTCATTGCGTCAGCATCTATTCTGTTTTATTTGAATAAGGTGTTAGCAATGACTGCAATCTCATTTTCGGCAATATTTTTTGTGGCGGACAATATAAAAATATTTCCTTATCAATTGGCATGGTTCAATGAAGGTGCTCGTTTGGGTGCAATAAACAATCAATATGAGACCGATTATTGGGGCACAGGTTTGACAAAGTTGGCCAAACAGGTACGAAAAAAATCACATGAATTTCCCAAATTTGTTTGCATTTATTCGAGGCCTTACGAGATCTTTAAGCCATTCATGAATGCCAAATATTACCCATGTCACGCAGATATTGTTCACATATCTGATGACACGGTCCGGCCATACTTGTATGCCATACCAAAGCGCTCGGGGCTCTCAGCGCCTGTTGGATGTAGGGTGCTGCATGTGGAAACGATCAAGCAGGTATTTTCGTTTGAACCTACTCTCGTTGGCGAAATCGGTATATGTGAATGATGGGTTATCGTTGAACCAAGTGTTTTATTTTTTAAATGCCCAAAAACGACTGGCAATAAACGTCATAAAAGGTACAACAGCAATCGCAATCATGGTTGAGAGTAGAGGAGTTGTGATGCCGCTTTTAAGTAGGGTGGCAAGGACCAAGGTGTTGAACCCGAACCCACCTGCAGCGATCAGGAAAAATCTTTTAATCGCCTTATTTGCGGATTGTGCATTTGATTTAAATGACCAGAAATAATGACCAAAAAAAGATATAAAAAATGCAACCACGAAAGCGATGGTATTTGCCAAAAATGGGTGTATTTTTAATTGTGTTATCAATACAGCGGCTATAAACATGTGGGTGGCTGTTGCTGCAACTCCGACAAGCCCAAATCGAGCAACAGTCAGCAGTTCGTGGCCAATTTTTTTAAGATTCATTATTCAAATTAATAGATATGACGTATCAGATAAACAGGCCTTTTTTTGGTCTCCATGTAGGTTCTTCCAAGGTATTCACCAATGACGCCGATGCCGATCAGTTGCAGTCCACCAAGGAATGAAACAATAACGACCAGTGACGCATAGCCTGGAACATCAACACCGTAGACCATCACTTTAAGAACCATGTAGGCTGCAAAAATAAAAGAAATGCCAGCCACAAAACCACCCAGATAAGTCCAAATTCGCATGGGGGCTGTACTAAAACTGGTCAATCCTTCAAGCGCAAAATTCCATAATTTCCATCCATTGAATTTGCTGGTTCCCGCTATCCGCTCCGGCCTGGTATATTCAACAACGGATGTCTTAAAGCCAACCCATGCGAATAGGCCTTTCATGAATCGCCTCGTTTCGCTCAAATCATTGATGGCGTCCACAACTGCTCGATCGATCAATCTAAAATCGCCGACGTTTTCAGGGATTTTGGTATCCGATATCAAGTTATGAATTCGATAAAATAAAGATGCAGACTTTCTTTTGGCCCAAGAGTCCGAGTCGCGATTCACCCGTTTTCCCAGCACGACATCGTAACCAAGGCGCCATTCATCCAGCATTTTCAAGATCAACTCTGGCGGGTCCTGCAGATCAACATCAATGGGTACCACCACGTGACCTTGTGCTACTTTAAGGCCCGCAGTTAGAGCTGCTTCTTTGCCAAAGTTACGACTCAGATCGACGATCATGATGTTGGAATTATTTTTCTTCAATTGAACCAACTTGATCAGGGTTTCATCTGAACTGCCATCGTTAACAAATACGATTTCGATGCTCAGATTAACCATCCCCTTAAAAACGGCAAGGGCATGCACAATAAAAATTTCCACAGTCTCGGCTTCATTGAAAACCGGGACAACCAAAGAAATGAGTGTCGGGTTGGTGGTTTGCCTATCCATCTGTCCGCCTGTTGTTGTAAGTAGGTTGCGTGCAATCATGTTCAAAAACGAAATGTTACCCAGCGGCCGATGATAAAGCTTGCCTTCCGTGGGTAGGAGGGCGCTGCGGTTGGCCAAAACGTTGTCAGAAATCCACCACCCGATCCATGTAAAATTTGCGATCTTAAGCTTTTGATCTATCAGCCCCATGGATGAACACCCCCGCCCCGAAGACGAAATTGACTTGCTCGACCTCTTGGTCACGGTGGCAGAAAACATCAAATTGCTGATCTTGGGCCCCTTGGTGGTTGGCGCACTGGCTTTTGCCGGCGTGTTTTTTTGGCCCTCAACCTACACCAGTGGCTTCACCCTTCAAGGGCAAAAAAAGGTGGGCAGTCTTGAATTGTTCACCCCAGCCCAAGTCAACCAGCTCGTCACCAGCCCTGCCGTGTTGGCCGATGCGGCCAAGGCTTTGCAAAGCAGCGGGCAGAGCGATTGGGCCGCCTTGTTGCAGTCGGGCGCGGTTTCAACGCAAGTGCCGCGCAACACCACCCATGTGCAAGTGACCGTCAAAACCCAAGACCCCCAAGCCGCTCAAGTTGTGGCTCAAGCGCTGCTCAAAGCCACCCTGGACAA
>JBILIR010000237.1:0-3447 GCA_044368955.1 Limnohabitans sp. | reverse complement strand
TGCCAGCCAGGTGCTCAAAGTCGGCGACGAAGTCACCGCTGTGGTGGTCAACGTGGACCGCAAGACCCGCAACATCCAGTTGTCGATCAAAGCGAAAGACCAAGCTGACCAACAAGAAGCCATGCAATCCCTGAGCCAAAACTCAGGCAACGCCGGCACCACCAGCTTGGGCGCTCTGTTGCGTGCCAAGCTTGACACTGGCGAGAAGTAAGCCCCACACCTGGGCTCCCCAAGGGCCCTGTGTGATACCCGCGCCACCTGCCAGTTATTGCAACTGCCAGGTGGTCATTTCAAGGTTCATACAAAGTAGTAACTATGACCCGAAGTGATTTGGTAGAAGAATTGGCGGCACGGTTTCCTCAATTGGGCCAGCGTGACGCAGAATTTGCCGTCAAAGCTTTGCTGGACGCGATGAGTGAGGCCATGGTCAAAGGGCACCGCATCGAGTTGCGCGGCTTTGGCAGCTTTTCTGTGAACCGTCGACCTCCCCGCATGGGTCGCAACCCGCGCTCAGGCGAGGCCGTGTCCATTCCCGAAAAACGGGTGCCGCATTTCAAACCCGGCAAAGCACTGCGCGAAGCGGTGGATGTGCGTACCCAGCAACTTCTCAAAGGCAGCACACCTTAAAGCCTAGAATGGCTTGATTCACAGGGGATCGTCTTGAAACAATTCTTATGGCTGCTGCAGTGGACACTGAAAGCGGCCATTTTTTTGATGCTGTTTGCTTTCGCCTTGAACAACCAAGAGGATGTACAGGTGCATTTTCTGTTTGGCCTGCAATGGCGCTCACCCATGGTGTTGGTGTTGCTGGCCTTTTTCGCCGCCGGTGTGGTCGTCGGCGTGTTGGGCATGGTGCCACGCTGGTGGCGCCAACGCCGATTGGCGCAACAAGCCGTTCAAGTGGCCCCCAACACAGCCACGCCTGCAGCAACCACGGCTCCACCCTCGGCGCCAGATATTCCGTACGGTCCCTGACTGCCATGGATTTGGACATCAGCTGGATTTTTTTGGGGCTGCCTGGTGCATTTTTGCTGGGCTGGGTGGCGTCGCGCTTTGATTTACGCCAGCTGCGCATGGAAAACCGCAGCAACCCCAAAGCCTATTTCAAAGGCTTAAACCACTTACTCAACGAGCAGCAAGACCAAGCGATTGACGCCTTCATTGAAGCGGTACAGCGCGACCCCGACACCTCTGAATTGCATTTCGCCTTGGGCAATTTGTTTCGCCGCCGTGGCGAGTACGAACGTGCTGTGCGCGTTCACCAACATTTGCTGTCGCGGGGTGACATCAGCGAAGCAGACCGCCAACGAGCGCAATACGACCTCGCCATGGACTATGTCAAAGCGGGCATCTTGGACCGTGCAGAAACTGCGCTGCGGGCTTTGCAAGGCACCCCATTGGCCGCACAGGCTTTGCTGGCGCTCTTGAGCATTTACGAAAGGGCCCGAGACTGGCGACAAGCGGCCGAGGTGTCGCGTCAACTCGACCAAGAAGGCCAAGGCCAATTTGACACCCGACGCTCGCACTACCTGTGTGAATTGGCTTCACTTAGCAAAGACAGCCAAGAGGTTCACGCGCTGCTGCAAGAGGCCGTGGCTTGCGCCCCACAACACGCCAGACCGCGTATCGCCTTGTCGCATTGGCTGCGTGATCATCAAGACACCCTGCAAGCCTGTGAACAGCTGCAACAACTTGCCCATGACATCCCTTCCGCTCTGCCCTTGATCGCTGCTGACTTGGCGCAACTCGCCCCGCAGGTGCGACGTGAGGCAGCGGTGTTGCAACTGCTGCAAGAGGGTTACGCCCAGTTGCAAAGCTTGGATGTGCTCGACGCCGTGGTGGCACTTGAGACGCAAATGGGGCACAGCCAAGGACGGGCGCATTACGCCGCGCATTTGCGCAAACACCCTTCCCTGATTGCCGCCAGCCAATGGCTGGCCGGTGCGGGGCTGGACCCAGAACAACAACCCCAGGTACAACGCGCCTTGGACCATGCGGTTAAACCTCTGCGCCGCTACCGCTGTGCTGCTTGTGGCTTTGAGGCCCTGCACCATTTTTGGCAATGCCCAGGCTGCCAAGCGTGGGACAGTTATCCTGCCCGACGAATTGAAGAACTGTGATGACGCTTTATACCCCTGAACACCTGCAACGCACCCAAGTGCTTGTCGTCGGCGATGTCATGCTCGACCGCTATTGGTATGGCGCAGTCGACCGCATCAGTCCCGAGGCGCCTGTGCCGGTGGTGCGAGTCACCCGTGAAGAAGAGCGCTTGGGCGGTTGCGGCAATGTGGCTTTCAATGTGGTCAGCTTGGGAGCGCAAGCCTCTTTACTCAGCGTGGTGGGTGAGGACGAGAACGGCGACAAACTGGTCAAACAGCTAGAGAAAAGCGGCATCCACGCCCACTTGGGCCGAGACGCGCAACTCCAAACCACGGTCAAGCTGCGCATCATTGGTCGCCAACAGCAACTTCTACGCGCCGATTTCGAGAGCGAGCCGCAGTCAGAGGTGCTGGCCAGCCTTAAACGCCAATTCCACAGCTTGCTGGGACTTCACCAAGCAGTGCTTTTTTCCGACTATGGCAAGGGTGGTTTGACACACATCGCCGACATGATTGCCACAGCAAGGGCTGCCAAACTGCCGGTGCTGATCGACCCCAAAGGCAGCGACTATTCGCGTTACGCAGGGGCCACCGTCATCACACCCAACCGCGCCGAGTTACAACAAGTCGTTGGGCGCTGGCGCGACGAACACCATTTGTTGAGCATGGCGCAAAACCTGCGCGAAAGCTTAAAGCTAGACGCCTTGCTGCTCACGCGCAGCGAAGAGGGCATGAGTTTGTTTGATGCCCAAGGCGTGAGCCATGTGCCTGCACAAGCTCGCGAAGTGTTCGATGTCACGGGGGCAGGCGACACCGTCATCGCCACCTTGGCCACGCTGTTGGGTGCTGGCATGTCGCTGCGCGACGCCCTGCCTTGGGCCAACAAGGCTGGCGGCATTGTGGTGGGCAAGTTTGGTACCGCCGGTGTGACTTACCAGGAGTTGTCTGCATGAAAATCGTTGTCACCGGCGCCGCTGGTTTTATTGGCAGCAATATCGTCAAAGGTTTGAACCAACGTGGCATCACCGACATCATTGCGGTCGATGATTTGCGTGATGGCGACAAGTTTCGCAACCTGGCAGACTTGCACATCGCCGACTACATCGACCACACCGTGTTTTACGAGGCCTTTGCCAAACGCGAGTTCGGCAAAGTAGAGGCGGTGTTTCACGAGGGCGCTTGCAGCGACACCATGGAAACCGATGGTCAATTCATGATGAACAACAACTATGGTGTGTCTTGCCAGTTGTGGACCGCTTGTCAGGCGCAGGGTGTGCGTTTGCTCTACGCCTCTTCGGCGGCTACCTACGGGGGGTCGAGCAGCTTTGTGGAAACGCCCGAGTTTGAG
>JBILIR010000238.1:0-3447 GCA_044368955.1 Limnohabitans sp. | reverse complement strand
CGCACCACGGGGTGGTCGCCCCAAGCGTCGAGCATGCCCACCGACTGCGAACCTTGACCCGGAAATACAAAAGCAAATGTCGTCATATCAATAGCGCAAAAGTACCGAACCCCAAGCGAAACCGCCACCCACACCTTCGAGCATGACCAACTGGCCGGGCTTCATCTGCCCTGAACGCACACCTGCGTCCAGCGCCAGCGGAATGGAAGCGGCCGAGGTGTTGCCGTGATCGGCCACGGTCAAAATGACTTTTTCCATGGGAAGTTTGAGTTTTTTAGCGGTGCTTTGGATGATGCGGATATTTGCTTGGTGAGGCACCAGCCAATCGAGGTCGGTATCGGTCAGCCCCGCTTTGTCCAGCACGGTGCGGGCCGTGGCCTCGAGCACACCCACTGCCAGTTTGAACACGCCTTGGCCGTCCATTTTCAGCACCGGATCGCCCAAAATTTGGCCGTTTTGCACATGACCGGGCACGCACAGCAGGCCCACATGCTTGCCATCGGCGTGGATGTCGGTGGCCAAAATGCCGGGGGTGTCCGAGGCTTCGAGCACCACCGCACCCGCGCCATCGCCAAACAACACGCAGGTGGTGCGGTCTTTGAAATCGAGCAAACGGGAAAACACTTCCGAGCCGACCACCAAAGCCCGGCGGGCGTTGCCGGCGCGGATCATGGCGTCGGCGACGCTCAACGCATAAATAAAACCAGCGCACACCGCTTGCACATCAAAGGCAGGGGCACCGGCAATGCCTGCAGCGTCGGCGTCAAGCTGCGCCAACTTGTGCTGCAAGATGCAAGCTGTCGAGGGGAACACCATGTCCGGCGTGGAAGTAGCAACGATGATGAGGTCGATGTCTTGGGGCCGCTTGCCAGCGGCTTGCAAAGCGTTTTTGCAGGCCTCAAAGGCCAAATCGCTGCTGTACACACCGTCGGCCACAAAATAACGCGCCCGAATGCCGGTGCGCTCGACGATCCACTCGTCCGAGCTTTCCACCCCATCGGCTGCCAGTTGGGCCACCAAATCGGCGTTGCTCAAGCGGTGCGGGGGCAGGTAGCTGCCGGTGCCGGTAATGCGGGAATAAACAGTCATGTCAAAGCATCAAGCGATGGTTTCGGCTGCCATGGCAGCGGCCAACAAGGGGGCTGCATGGGCCAAACGGCGCTCTACACGCGCCAGCAGTTGGTGATGGGCGGCATCATACGCACGGCTCAAGGCCACCTCGAAGGCTAGGGCGTCGGCGGAACCATGGCTTTTGAAAACCAAACCGCGCAAACCCAGCAAAGCCGCGCCATTGTGGCGCCGGTGGTCAACCAACCTTTTAAAGCCACTTAACGCAGGATAGGCGATGATGCCAGCAATTTTCGTGAAGATATTGATAGAAAAGCTCTTTTTCAAGAAGCCACTGATCATGCTGGCCAAGCCTTCGCTGGCTTTCAGGGCGACGTTGCCCACAAAACCATCGCAGACCACGATATCGACGGTGCCATGGAAAATATTATCGCCCTCAACATTGCCGTAAAAATTCAAATCGCCACTTTTAGCAGCAGATCGCAACAGTTCAGCTGTTTTTTTGATATTTTCGCCACCCTTAATGTCTTCTTCGCCGATATTGAGCAAGCCGACTGTGGGATTTTCGTCGCCATTGAGAACAGACACCAAAGCAGTTCCCATCAAGGCAAACTGCAATAAGTGCTGGGGACTGCAGTCCACATTGGCGCCCATGTCGAGCATGGTGGTGGCGCCTCCCTTGGCATTTGGGAACTGCCCAGCGATGGCGGGGCGGTCTATGCCCTCCATGGTTTTGAGCACATAACGGGCGATCGCCATCAATGCACCAGTATTGCCGGCAGAAACTGCCACATCCGCCTTGCCGTCGCGCACCTGTTCGATGGCCACTCGCATGGAGGAATCTTTTTTGCGCCGCAAGGCAACTTCGAGGGGGTCTTCCATGGTCACCACCTCGGAGGCTGCGACCAAGGTGGCGCGGGGGTGCTGGAAATGCTGCAAGGCTTGGGGCAGGCCGACCAGCAGCAGCTTGGCTTCGGGGTGGGCTTGCAAAAATTGTTTGCAAGCCAGCAGGGTCACGGACGGGCCATGGTCCCCTCCCATGCAGTCGACGGCCAAGGTCACCACCGTTGATTCACCTGTTTGAACAATCTAGCGTGCAATGCAAAAAGCCCGCGCCATGCGATGTGCGACGGGCTTTTCAGCGAAACCTCGATCAGGCTTCGGACTTGGTTTTGAGTACTTTGCGACCGCGGTAAAAGCCGGTGGGGCTGATGTGGTGGCGCAAATGCACCTCGCCGGTGGTGGGCTCTAAGGCCAAACCGGGCACATTGAGTGCGTTGTGTGAACGGTGCATGCCGCGTTTGGACGGCGATTTTTTGTTTTGCTGGACAGCCATGGCAGGCTCCTGAATATCTAAAAGGTTGTGCGATCAGGCCATGGGCCCGCTGCAAAGAATCGAAGATTATAGCGGAAACTGGGTTTTTCACGGCTTGCCCAGCTTCAAGCCAGCCAAAGCCGCAAACGGATGGGGCAAATCTTGGTCCAGCGACTGCGGCAAAGGCTTGTCGCAAGTGACATGGCGGGGAACCAAGGGCATGGCCAGCAACAATTCGTCTTCCAGCAAAGATTGCAGAGTCAAGTCGGGCGCTGGCGACAACAAATCCTCATCGCAATCGTCGTCCTCGGCCAAGGCGCTGGCCTCGTCGGCGACAAAGCGGAAATGGCGGTCCACGATCAGTTCTATCTTCATCGGTAGCAAGCAGCGCTGACAGGTTTGTGCCACATCCAGCCTTGCCTGTAGATGCAGCCACAGCTGTTTCAAAGTGTCGGGATGGCGCAGTTGCGGCTGCAACTGCCATTCGCACAGCGCGACTTCACCTGCATTCAGAGGCAAACAGGCTTGCGCCACCCGTGGCAAGTGTGCCAACGGCGTGGTTTGCGTAACCGCACCACCCGCCATGGCCCAAGGCTGCAATTCCAGTGACAACAGCGTGTCCGAGGTTTTCATGCGGGTCAGTGTAAGAGAATCCTCCTCATGCCCGATTCAGCCCTTCCCCGCACCCTCATCCTGGGTTCAACCTCGCCCTACCGGCGCGAACTGCTGCAGCGCTTGCGCATCCCTTTCGAGGTGCAGCGTCCTGAGGTGGATGAAACCCCATTGCCCCATGAAACCCCTGTTGCCTTGTCTCAGAGGTTGGCACTGACCAAGGCCCAAGCAGTAGCCCTGCGTTTCCCGCAAGCGATCGTGATTGGCGCCGACCAAGTTGCGGATTTGAACGGCGAGCCTTTAGGAAAACCGGGCAACCATGCCAATGCAGTCAAGCAATTGCAGCAAATGCGCGGACAAACCGTTGTTTTCCAAACCGCGGTGTCGGTGGTTTGCTTGGCAACGGGCTTTGAACAAACCGAATTAGCCCAAGTGAAAGTGCAGTTTCGCCA
>JBILIR010000236.1:0-3459 GCA_044368955.1 Limnohabitans sp. | reverse complement strand
GTGATTGGTATGCGCGAGCGAACCCAAGGCTTAGGTGGGTCATTTCACTTTGAGTCTTTGCAACCCTCAGGGGTACGTGTGTGGGCGGTACTGCCCTTGGGCCACAATCCATCCCATGGCTAAACTGACTCTTCTATTGGTAGACGACCACGCTGTGGTTCGCAGTGGCTTCAAGGTCCTGCTGCAAACATGGGACGATGTGGATGTGGTGGCTGAGGCCAACAGCGGCGAAGAAGCCCTGCCGCTGTACACCCTGCATCGCCCTGACGTGGTGGTGATGGACATCGCCATGGCGGGCATGGGCGGCATTGAAGCAAGCAAACGCTTGTTGGCGCTGGACCCTCAGGCTCGCATCTTGGCCTTGTCGGCTCACGAAGATAGCAGCTATGCAAAAAGGGCATTGCAAGCAGGTGCTTTAGGCTATTTGTCCAAACGCACGGCCCCCGAGGTGTTGATCGACGCCTTGCGCATGGTGGCGCGTCACCAGCGCTTTATCGATCCCATCATTGCGCAACGCATGGCCAACCAGCAAAACAGCAGCGATTCACAATACATCGACAAACTCTCCCCACGCGAATTCGAGGTCTTTATCGCACTGGCCAAAGGGCGCTCGGTGCTGGACATTTCCCAAGCTTTGGGTTTGTCTGCCTCAACGGTTGGCACTCACCTGTACAAGGTCAAACTCAAACTTCAACTCAGCAACCAATCCGAGATGACGCTGCTCGCTATGCGCCATGGATTGCTCGACGACGCCAACCCATGAGCGCCAACCACTCCTTCTCCGACAAAGAACGTGTGGCCCTCATCACCGGTGCCAATATCGGTATCGGTCGCGTCACCGCTGTGCGTTTGGCCCAGCAAGGCTATACCGTGTTTTTGGCGGGTCGCTCCCCCGAGCGCACCCAGGCCGTGATCGATGATATTCACGCATTGACTGGCAGCCCCAACAGCGCCTTTTTTCTTCCGCTACAACTGGACGACTTGAACTCGGTGCGCGAATGTGCGGCACTTTTTTTGGCGCGGCAACTGCCCTTACACCTGCTTGTCAACAACGCCGGTTTGGCCGGCCTCAAAGGACAAACCCGTCAAGGCTTTGAGATGGCTTTCGGGGTGAACCACCTGGGACATTTTTTACTCACCCAATTGCTGCTTGACACCCTCAAGGCCAGTGCGCCAGCCAGAGTGGTGACGGTGGCGAGCCGTGCGCACCTGATGGCCTACCAAGGCTTGGATTGGCCAAGCTTGCAACAACCCACCCGCAGCCTCACCGGAACCCGTGAATACGGCGTGTCCAAGCTGGCGAATATTTTGTTCAGCGCCCATTTGGCCAAGGAATTGACTGGCACAGGGGTGTCCACCTATTCACTGCACCCTGGTGTGGTTGACACCGAGGTGTGGCGTGAAGTGCCAGGTTTCTTAAGACCCTTGTTGCGCTTGCGTGGACTGCTTACCCCTGAGCAAGGGGCGCAAACCAGTTTGTACTGCGCCTTGCAAGCACCAGCCAGTGAAAGCGGCTTGTATTACGACAAATCCCGTGTCAAAAACCCATCTCGCTTTGCGCAAGATGCACAATTGGCTGAACACCTGTGGAACCAATCCCTGCAATGGGTGAAAGCGGCGCAATGAAAAAATACCTCTTGATGGTGCTGATGAGTCTTTTAGGCACCTTGGCCCACGCCGAATGGCAAAGCTTTTCCAAAGCAGACGACGGCGATTGGTATCTTGAAAGCCAGTTGGTGCAACCCCGTCCCATGGTCCGCGCTTGGACTTTGTTCGACCACCACACACCTGTGGGGGCCTTTGGGGTGTTGTCGGTGAAAACCATGCACGAGTTCGATTGTGTTCAACAGCGTATGCGCGACATCAATATCGTGGTCTTTAACGACCACATGGCTCGCGGCTCCATCCTGCGCAACACCTACCCCGGCACGCAGCTGATGCATCCCCCGCCGGGCAGCGTCTTTGAACAACTCATGACCCAACTTTGCAAACCATGAGCACCTCTTCCATTCTTCGCATCGCGCCCTTGGGTTTTCCTTGGCAAACCATCGATCCGTTTTTGTTTTGCGTTCACCACCTAGACCATTACCCTCAAGGTAATGCTTCTATGGGGCCAGCGGCTTCTTTAGCAGGGCGCAACCTCGGCCAAGACTTTGCGGGCAAAGACGGTTGGAGCATGTACCACGGCATGACCATCCCCGGTTTTCCCGCGCACCCCCACCGCGGCTTTGAGACCGTCACCATCGTGCGCCAAGGCCATATCGATCACTCTGACTCGCTGGGTGCCACCGCCCGTTTTGGCCCTGGCGACGTGCAGTGGCTGACCGCTGGACAAGGCATCGTGCATTGCGAAATGTTTCCGCTGCGCTATACCGACCAAGCCAACACCGCCGAGCTGTTTCAAATTTGGCTCAACCTGCCGGCCAGCCACAAAATGGTCAAGCCGCACTTCACCATGCTGTGGGGCGAACAGATTCAAGACGTTCACCATGTGGATGCCCATGGTTTGGCCACCGACATCCGTGTGGTGGCAGGCAGCTTGCAAGAGGCCAAAGGTTTGCCCCCGCCGCCCGACTCGTGGGCCAGCCAAGCCAACGCAGATGTGGCCATCTTCACTGTGCGCATGGCCGCCGGTGCTCGCTGGACACCGCCACCGGCGCAGTCAGGGACGCGTCGCCAGTGGTATGTCTTCAAAGGACAAGGTTTGCATATGAACGGCCAAAGCATTCCCGTGAAAAGTGCGGTGGAGGTGCGCGCACAAGAGGCTGTGGAATTCATCAATGGCGACAGCCCCAGCGAGTTGCTGATGCTGCAAGGCCGCCCGATTGGCGAACCGGTGGCGCAACACGGTCCGTTTGTGATGAACACCAGGGCTGAAATAGAGCAAGCCTTTGAGGACTACCGCCGCACCGAATTTGGCGGCTGGCCTTGGACAGGCCCAGACCCTGTGCACCCCCGCGACAAGGGACGTTTTGCCCTGCACGCCGATGGAAAGCTCGAAGAGCGTTAAGTTTTACCCGCGTTGGGCGCTGGCGAGATTTCGGTGAGCGTGACCTCTTCCAAAACTTCCAACTCTCTTTGGGCTTGCAGCGCCGCTTTGCGCCGCGCCAAGATATCTTCACGCGCAGCGGTTTGGAACAGCAACCAATCGGTACGGTCCTTTGCGCGGGGAAGACCAACAAACAACAACAACACCAAAAGATAGCTCAGTCCGTAGCTCAGCGCCAAGCCAGCGGACTGCAAGCCTATCGCCCATGAATGTTCATCTTGCCAAACTTCGGGCAAGGGAAAGACCGACCATTGGTCAATCCAGCCTTCCCGCCACAGATAAGCGCACCAAGCCACAAACAGGCACCACGCCAGGGTGTGCAAAAGCCGTTTTTCCACCCGACCCAGTACCTGACACCAATCTGGCTCGTGAAATTCCATCTACTACTCCGAAATCAATGCTGCTATCTT
>JBILIR010000234.1:0-3498 GCA_044368955.1 Limnohabitans sp. | reverse complement strand
TGGGCAGTGTGAAGCGGTTGGAGGTGTTGGCGGGACCATAGGCAATGATGGTTTTGTTGATGAGCTCAACCGGAATACTTTGCTGAATAATTTGCTGCGTATCGTGGGTTTTGTAAAAGGCAAAGGCCAACCCCAGTCCCAAAGCCACCCAAGCGTAAAGTGCATTGCCAGTAAAGAGGAAGATAGCCAAAGCCACCAGCAAAAATGGAATGGATAAATCCAGACGCATCTCCCACGGTCCACGCGAGATCAGCAGCGAACTGTTGTCCAGCGTATTGGCCAAAATGAGCGGCGAAATATTGGGTTTTTCGTTTTGCACATGCGGCAGTTGCGAACCGCAGTTTTGGCAAAAAACATTTTCGCTAGGGTTGATGAAATAGCAACTGGTGCAAATCATGGGGCGCTTTCAGAATTTGCGTGCATCAATGTGGCTTGGCTTTGGCAGGAGCTTCATGCTTATCGGTTGCCCCATCATGCTTATCAGTTGGGGTGTTTTTGTCTGCGGGTGTCGCCGCATGTGTGTCGGTGGTGTCTCCATGCCCTGCGCTGTCGTGCTTGGCGGCTTCGGTTTTGGCTGGCTCGTGCGACAAGAAGTTGTAAATGGCCAAAGAACTCAGCACCACGGTCAAACCGCATAAAAGCCCAATGACAAAAATCATGAAGCTGCCGCCATCGCTGTCACTGTCTGAAGAAGCGCTGGACTTGGCTGAAGTTTTCTCTGCTGTTTTTTTCTGTATGGCTTGTAATTGCGCTTTCAACTCGCTCATGCCAGAAGCCAACGCGCCCATGTTTTTTTCCAGGCTTTGTTGAGCTGCTTGGTGATAAGCATCCACGCGTTTCTCTAGGTGATCTATGACCGTATGCTGGTCGTCTTTGAGGTTTTCATTGTTTTGAGCCAAGCTTTGCGCTAACAACTTATGAATTTCAATTTTTTGTTTTTCAAGCTGAAGCTTGAATTCATCTGGCATACGTTGCGAATGCTGTTGCGCTTCATTCTGTGAAAGCAGCGCGGCCAATTGGGTGATTTGACTTTGCAAGCTGGTTTGTTGCTCGGCAACTTGGCTCACCAAAGGCTCTAGCGGGTCGGGTTGGGTTTGCTGATGATTTTGCTGTTGCGAGGTAAGTGAAATAAAGTCCAGCAAGAGTGAGTGATTTTCAAGGGTCTTTTTGATTTCTTGCTGGGTTTGCTCAACAGCTTTAAGCCTATCGGTTTCTATGCCAGAAGTTGTTTCATCGGTTGAATGGGCCATTACATGCGTATTTTCTGACGGCTCTTGTGAAGCCGGTGCCGCTGTTGGACCAGCCAGAGGGCGCAATTCGAGATCGATTTCACGCATGTCAGCCATGTGCTCGGGCGGACTGAGTGTGAAGCTCATTTCGTCAACAGGATTGACTTCTGCTTCGTTGGCGAGGGGTGCCTCAGCAGGCTTTGCAATGCGTTTGACGGGCGCTCCGCACTTGCCGCAAAACTTGGCGGTAATTGAAATAGGTTTTCCACATGCAACGCAATCCATAGCTTTACCTAGTTAGTTTCTTCTGATGTGTAAATACGGCAAGGTGAATACTTGCCAGTGCTGGCTTGGTTTTCTTCACAATCTTTCCTTGCAATTTCTTCAGCCTTTTCTTGGCTTTTGTCAGTGACCGCGCCAGCACAGTAGGCGGTTTCGCCATCAAAACTGTAAACAAAAGCGCGGTAAGGCTTGTCTGGGTCGTTTTCTCGCATGAAGCGTTCAAACAGTTTTTTACATTTTCCTAAAAGCGGCGGACGGTACAAATTGGCCAAAGGGGGTGGCTCGGCTTTAAAGGAGGAAGTTTCGTCCATTGCCATAGATTCAACCGCGGACGACTCATTTGGGGTTGACGCTGTCTCATCGGGGTTGGTTTTTACACCCTCAAGAGCTGGCACATGGGCGTTAGCGCCGTGCCCCTCAATGGCTTCCATGCTGGGATGGTCAGACTTTAAAAAGGAACGGGAATAGATGAACAATGGGATATTGATGGAAGCCATCAATATCACCATGATCAGGTATTTGGTCATCCCCTTGGTGTTCATTTGTCAAAAAATCCAATAGTTACGAGAGTTTGGTAGCAAAACTTGTTCCACTTTAATCGGTTTGAATACCACTGACTTGAGTCCACAGTACCGCAAGTATTGCCCGAGAAATACCGAATGTATTATTTAGAATTAAAAAAAGCAAAAAAGCTTGTTTTTATTCCTCATGCGGGTTCTTGAGAGGATTTTTGTCATTAGAATCATTTCTAAGCATGAATTATTTTTCATTTATTAATCCAAAGGTATGAAATGTCTGAAGCTACCCCATCAGCGAGCAGTTTGATCATCGGAGAAGGTGTCACCTTTGTTGGCACCATCACCGCCCCGGGCCGGGCCACGGTCAACGGTGTTGTTTCTGGTGAAATCACTGTGCACGATTTGCATATTGGCACCCAAGGCAGTGTTTCGGGCAGCATTGACGCGCATACCATCGATGTGCATGGGGCCTTGGCCCAAAATATTGTTTGCCGCGAGCACATCATGATTCACCGCAATGGCGCTGTTTCGGGCAAACTGGACTACGCCGAAATAGAGATCGAACGCGGTGGCCAATTCATGGGTCAAATGACGCAGCACCCTGCCAATGAAGTCAAGTCTTCTGCAGACCTCAGCAAGCCCCGTCCAAAGCCCTGATTTCCTTAGCTTACGGGGCTTTCCCCTAGGTCAGTTATACCCCCATAGTGCTATGATCTTCGGCTCTCAGCCGTGGTTATTGCGGGCTGATATTTAGCCAGTTAATGAGGAATACATGACGACCCAACCCCCCTTTACCGGATCTGACGCTCAGGTCAATTCTTCCGCTGTTGAAGAGATGTTTGCGGGTAAATCTGTGGCCTGTCCTTGTTGCAACGGTAATTTGACACCCAGCATGTTGCAAAAAATCATGGATGAAGCCAGTCGTTTAGAGGGTTTCAAAAAAGAGTTCCGCGCCATCCCCACCGGTGGCTTGGGCATGATGATCGACCCCCATGCCCACATGACCGCCAGAACCACTGACGACTACGAAGCCATGGCCCAAGCTGGCATCGTGGCTGTCATCGAACCCGCCTTTTGGTTGGGTCAATTACGCACCAATGTAGGCACGTTTGTCGATTATTTCTCCACCATCACTGGGTTTGAGCGCTTTCGTGCCGGTCAGTTTGGTATTCGCCATTACTGCACCATTGGTTTGAACCCCAAAGAGGCGAACAACGAAGCTTTGGCCGAGCAAGTGCTGGCTGTTTTGCCGCGCTACCTCACCAAAGAGGGCGTGGTGGCAGTGGGTGAAATCGGCTACGACGAGCAAACCCCCCAAGAAGACAAAGCCTTCCGTGCCCAAATCGAGATGGCCAAAGAGTACGACTTGCCCATCATGATTCATACGCCGCACCGCGATAAAACCCGTGGCACCCAACGCAGCATGGATGTGTTGGAAGAGCATGGCTTTAACCCTGCCCGTTGTGTGA
>JBILIR010000233.1:0-3511 GCA_044368955.1 Limnohabitans sp. | reverse complement strand
TCCAAGCTGCCCAACCAGTTCGCCAGCATGGCACTGGCGCGGTCTAAGTCACGCCAGCTGTAGCGCAGCCCTTGGTCGGTTTCAATGGCGAGGGAATCAAGGTCTTGGGGGAAGCCTTGGCGCAAGACAAGAAAGAGATTGGCGTTCATGGCCGCATTTTGTCATTGCAAGGAGTGTCAACGCTTCACCGCACAAGCGGCCATAAACGTGAGGTGTGAATAAGCGCCAATATCCAGACCGATTCATTGCTGATTTCATAAACCATGCGATAGCTTGCATGGACTACCAACTCACGCGTTCCCGTTGTTTTGCCAATTCGTCCTATTTGTGGATGCTCAGCCAGTCGAGAAGCGGCGGTGCTAAAAATAGCATCCAATTTTGCAGCAGCAAGGGGGTTATCGGCTGCGATGAAATCCCAAATATCGATGCGATCTTGTAAGGCCTCGGGCGTCCAAAAAACCTTCACCCCTTGGCGTCCGCCATCGCCCTTCGGGCAGCAAAAATCGCCTCAACTTCTTCATTGCTAAGCCCTTTGCCCGCTTGCAAGGAAGTACGCGCAGCCTCCACCTTTTTTTCAAGAAAGGCGTCGTAGTCTCTCGCTTGGCGTTGTTGCTTTACAAAATCGCGCATCAGTTCGCGCAGAATTTGTGAAGCTGGCCTGTCAGCCGCTTGGGCTTCCGCAATGAAGTCCGCCCGCAATTCGGCTTCCAATTTCATCGTGAAAACAGCTTCTTTGGACATCCTGCGCTCCGTGTATATGTATGAATTTAGTATATACCTGATACTAACAAAAGTGTCTTGTGCCCAGTGACGATGCAAGCTCGTCATTGCGAGGAGCGAAACAGCAAAGCAACATCGTCGTTGCGAGGAGCAAAACAGCAAAGCAACATCGTCATTGCGAGGAGCGAAACAGCAAAGCAACATCGTCATTGCGAGGAGCGAAGCGACGAAGCAATCCTCAGCCGTGCGGCGCAGGGTCGGCCGCAGCCGACGTTGTGACAGCATGGAGGCGAGGCCGAGACTGTGACGCGGGGCTATGGGAGAGATTGCTTCGCTGCGCTCGCAATGACGCCTATGCTCGCAATGACGCCTGTTTAGCCCACAACATCATGGCAACTCCTATGAGGACCATAGGCACACACAGCCACTGCCCCATGCTCAGGCCCAGCGTCAGCAGGCCAAGGTGGGCATCAGGTTCGCGGAAATACTCGGCGATAAAGCGCAGCGAGCCGTAGCCAATCAAGAAAGCACCTGACACCCAGCCAAGCGGCCGCGGCTTACGTGCCAACCACCACAGCACCGCAAACAGCAGCAAGCCTTCAAGCAAAAACTGGTAGATCTGCGAGGGGTGGCGCGGCAGCAAACTGCCACTTTGCGGAAACACCATGGCCCAAGGCAAGTTGACATCAGCGGCACGTCCCCACAGCTCACCGTTGATGAAGTTGCCTACACGCCCTGCGGCCAAACCCGTGGGCACACAAGGCGCCACAAAGTCGGTCACTTCTAGCCAATGCCGCCCACGCTTCCACGCCAACAGCGCCATGGCGGCAATCACACCCAACATGCCGCCATGAAAACTCATGCCGCCTTGCCACACATACAGCACCTCTAGCGGGTGCTCGGCGTAATAAGCAGGTTTGTAGAAAAGGCAATAGCCAATGCGCCCACCCAGCACCACGCCAAACACGCCCCAGCTCATCAGGTCGTCCACGTCTTGCGCCGACCACAAACCCTGCGCTTGTAAGGCCGCGTAAGGCGGGTGGTTCAAGCGCCGCCGCGCCAGCACGATAAACAGCACAAAGGCCGCAAGGTAGGAAATGCCATACCAGTGGACGGCCAGCGGGCCGATGGCCAAGGCCACGGGGTCGAATTGGGGATGTATCAGCATGGTTCGTATTGTGGGGCATGCTCAAAATGTTGCATATTTGCCAAAAATTGAATACTTAAACACCATAAAAACAACAAAATTAATTTTTTACAGTTAATTTTTTACCTTTTACAGGGACTTACTGTTGCAAATTGCAAATGAGTATTCTAGTATTCATTTAAGTCATCTTTTAACCATAAGCTTCAAGTTTCTGAGCTTGTTCAATTTTTTTCATTTAGGAGTCACCCCATGCTAAAAAATATCAATATTCGAAAAGTGACGCTGGCAATTTCAGCAATTTGGTGTTTGGCTGTCGTTCATCCCAGCGTCTCCGCGCAAACCACTGACACGGGGACCCTCACCGTGAACGGCACCGTGGTTACTTCGACTTGTTTGGTTAATTTCCGAAATTCCGGTACCTCAGGCTTCAACACAAGCCCCGTTCTTGAATTAGGTTCAGTCAAAGCGGCTGATTTTTTGCAAACCGGTGCCGCCCCAGCTACCCCTGTCGTGGTTGGCAGTTTTGCGCCAGTGGTTGTGGTGACTGTCTCTTCTCCAAGCAGCACCAGCTCTGCATGTTCTTAGGGCGGCAATGGCAAATGGGATTTGGCCATTACCCAAGGCTTGGCAGGAGGTCAAACATTTCCTCTGAGTCAGTTTTTAGCATCTCCCACAGGCACCAACGCTTTGGTTCGCATCAGAGCAGCCGTGGTGACCGATCCCACCAGCAACACATTCACCTTTTCTAATGTGGTGAACATATCCAACACCAGCAACAACATTGGCACAGGTGGCTCCACTTTCACTGCCACAGCCACCAGTGGCATCGCGATTGAGGCCAGGTTCATTTCAACCAGTCCAACTGTTTTGCCCACCGTAGGAACTTTCAACTCCAACCTTGTGTTGAGAACCACCTACAACTAAACCACCACTTTCCCCCTTTTTTGGCATGACCTGCCAAATCATTAAAAACAATAACTAAGCCGTACCTTCATTTCAGTTTTCCACAATTTTTTAAAAGAGGTAACCCATGAACAAGCGTTTCATTCTCAAACCCACTGCCTTGGCTGCATCGGCCATGGTGGGTCTGGCTTTTTTCCATCTTCCAGCCAGTGCGCAGCTGGCTACTAACTCAGCCACTATCGAACTCGCAGGCAGCCTGACTGGCCCCACCTGTGTCTTGATGGCCATTCCTCCTACCGGTGGAGCCGCTACATCAGCAGCCAACCAACGCATTGATTTAGGTACCGGTAACTTGACTGAGGCCTCAGCCAGCACAGCCATAGGCACTGCCCTAGGAGCAAAGTGGGCTGAAAAAACCATTCTCTTTAGCCTGACCGGCAACGGCACAGTTGGGGATCCATGCGTTTTTAACACTTCAGGCGCTACGAGTTGGGATATCCAAATCGCCCCCGTGGACACCACGCTGATTTTGGAAGATGGCACAAAAACCTTTTTGAAAAATGCGAAAACCGGTTTAACTGGCGGTACCGATGCGGTGGTCGCACTCAAAGGTGGCGTGGGTACTTCAGCATCCAAATCCATCAACTTAACGCCTACCGGAACGTATATTTCCTCGGGAACTCAGACTGGCGACTTCACTGCGACGCAGAGCGGCACCATCGCTCTGTCAGCCCAGCTGGT
>JBILIR010000232.1:0-3515 GCA_044368955.1 Limnohabitans sp. | reverse complement strand
ACCGTTCAAAAAGCCGATGTCATTTGGGTGCTGGACCATGGTCGCATGGTGGAGCAAGGCACGCACACCGAGTTGGTCGCGAAAGGCGGTTTGTATGCGAGTTTGGCCGCCCTGCAGTTCAGCAACGCCTGAGCCATGTCATTGCAAACCCTTTTTTCATTGCAAACCCTTTTGTCATTGCCAACCCTTTTGTCCTTGCAAAACCTTTTGTCCTTGCAAAACCGCCTGTCATTGCGAACACCGTGAAGCAATCTGAAGCCTCCCCCAGCGCCATCGACTCCCCCCAAGCGGCGTGGCGGTTGCTAACCACCTTGTTGCTGATGCTCTTGGGCAACAGCGGCATGTATGTGGTGTCTGTGGTGTTGCCAGAGGTACAAACCGAGTTTGGTGTCAGCCGCGCCGACGCTTCCATCCCCTACACCTTGAGCATGTTGGGCTTTGGCATAGGCGGCATGTGGATGGGGCGTTGGGCAGACCGCTTTGGCATTGCACGGGTAGCAGCCTTGGGCGCTCTAGGTGTAGCCAGTGGTTTTGTGTTGGCGGGTTTGTCGGGTGGCATTGTGGGTTTTGCGTTGGCGCAAGGCTTATTAGGTTTGCTGGGCATCGCATCCACTTTCGCGCCTTTGTTGGCAGACACCGCGCAGTGGTGGAACAAACGCCGGGGCATCGCGGTGGCGGTGTGCGCCAGTGGCAACTATTTGGCGGGTACCTTGTGGCCGCCCATTGCACAGTGGGGTGTGACCCAAGTGGGCTGGCGCACCACCTATCTATGTATTGGCTTGTTTTGCGGCATCGGCATGGCCTTGCTGTCTTTGCGTATGCGCACCAAGCCTCCCTCAGCCCAAGCGGCCACGGTCAACAAACACGGCGTGGTGGCGTCGGATCGGCCCTTTGGTTTGTCCGTCACCCAAGCGCAATGGTTGCTGAGCGTGGCGGGTGTAGGTTGCTGTGTGGCCATGGCCATGCCCCAAGTGCACATCGTGGCCTATTGCAGCGACTTGGGGTTTGGCGCTGCGCGGGGTGCCGAAATGTTGTCGCTGATGTTGGCTTGCGGCATCGTCAGCCGCTTGGTATCGGGTGCAATTTGCGACCGCATAGGCGGTATTCGCACCCTGCTACTGGGCTCAGCTTTGCAAGGCATTGCTTTGATGATGTTCTTGCCCTTCGATGGCTTGGTGCCGCTGTACCTGGTGTCGGCCATGTTCGGTTTGTTCCAAGGTGGCATCGTGCCGTCTTACGCCATCATCGTGCGTGAGCATTTCCCCGCCAAGGAAGCGGGTGCGCGAACCGGCACCATCATCATGGCGACCTTGGTCGGGATGGCGCTGGGCGGCTGGTTGTCGGGCAAGATTTTTGATGTGACCGGCTCCTACCACGCAGCCTTTATCAACGGCATTGCGTGGAATGCGCTGAACTTTGGCATCGTGTTTTGGCTTTACAGACGCCACCAAAGGGATCAAGGTTTACAGGCGCTGAACACATAGCGGTTGAGGCTAAAGAAATAACCACCCACCCCTTCCATGCTGCTGACGTCGGCTTGCCAATCGGCCACCAACTGTGGGCCGTAGTCGGGCAAACCACCGACAAAGGACGCGATAAAGCCCATCATGCCGCCGCTGAAGGTGTGGGGGCTGAAACTGAGGTTGATCAAGGGGATGGTGTTGACCTGCACTTGCACAAATCCCGCAGCTTGCAAGCGTTGCACCAAGCTGCGTGGCAACTGGGGGTGCGGAATATGCTGGCTCCAGCCCTGCATCACGCGGCGCATACGTGCTTCGTCGCGGCACGCCCACACGCAAGACTCCCAGTCGGTGTCGACCAACAAAACCTGTGCGCCGCTTTTCATCACCCGCGCCAACTCAAGGAATGCAGCGTCCAAGTCGGCCACATATTCATAGACTTGCGTGGCCAATGCAACATCAAATGCGCCATCTGCAAACGGCAGATGCAACACATCGGCTTGGTGAAAAGCCACTTGCTTTGCTTCTTCACAGCGGCGAGCCGCCAATTGCAACATGGGTGGGGCGATATCGATGGCGTCCACACTCCCTTGGTCGCCCACGGCAAGCGCCAGCGCCAAGGAGGTGAGTCCCGGGCCGCAACCAATGTCCAAGGTCTTCATGCCAGGTTTGACATTAAGCAACTGGAAAATCTGCTCGCGCTGCTGCACCACATCGGGTGTGAGGTAGATGTTCTCCAGACGCTGAGCGCCAGCTTGGTCAAATTGCGCCAAGGTGCTGTCTGTATCACGCATGAACTACCTTTGTTTTAACTTGCACATTTAAGAATAAAGCGACCGAGGCTAAGATGGCTGACAAATGCGTCATGGTTGGGTTACCACCCACCGACAACATGCGATGCAAACTTTTAACGGGTTTTTGCAGCTCTAGGGATAAATGCTCAAAACCCATGGTTGCGTTGATCAAGTCACGCAATAATAATTTGGCAGTTTGAGGCTCCCCCTGCAGCAGCAGGGTAGTGGCTTCTTGCAACAGGGCTTGGGCATAGATTGGCTCATTCTGAATACGGGCCATCACAGTTTCTTTGAAGTCTTTGGTCAAAGCCACTTTTATATCTCCTTGTCTGATTTGGTTTGAAAGGCGTCCGAAGGTAACATATATGTTCCTATCGATCAAGGTGCCTCCCTTGATTTCAAGGGGATGACAAGCCTAAGTAAGTTTCGTTCCGGCGCTTGTGAGTCGTACTTTGAAAATAGCTGATTGCGACTCAAGGACCGCTAACATCCTTTATACAAACTCAATATTGGAGACCTTTAGCTGTGAGTCTGTCTTCAGTCAAAACATTTTTTCAAGCATTGCAACTCGACGTCCCCATCTTGGAAACCGAGGCCAACACCGCCACCGTGGCCTTGGCTGCTCAAGCGCACGGCGTGGAGCCTGGGCGTATTGCCAAAACCTTGGCCTTCAAGTTGGCCGATGGCCGCGAGGTGTTGTTGGTGGCGCGGAGTGACGCTCGCATTGACAACGGTAAATTCAAAACCGCTTTGGGCAAAGGCAAGATGCTCAGCCCCGATGTGGTGGCCGACATCACAGGTCATCCTGTAGGCGGCGTATGTCCGTTTGGTTTGGCGCAACCGCTGCCCATTTATTTAGATGTGTCTTTGAAAGCCTTTGACGAGGTGCTGCCTGCGGCGGGTTCGGTCAACAGCGCGGTTCGTATCTCAGTAGCGCTGCTTGAACAGGTGACACAAGGGGTGTGGGTGGATGTGTGTCAGAGCGAGGCCTTAGCCTAAATCACCCCAATAGCCAGCAACATTGCGCAGTTTATGGCTGACATTGTTTATTTTCTCTTTGAAGCATTTGTGTGATTTCACCAATTATTTCAACCTTATCTCAACCGTCTTGCCAACAGCCCTTGCAGCTTTGATCAGCGTATCAAGTTGAATCGACAAATTGTCAGGGTCGAGAACACGGTCAAGCTGAGATCGGCTGGTAACCATACGTTGTGCCATGACCACCTTGCTTAAATTACCGCTTTGCATGGCGTCGCTCAGT
>JBILIR010000231.1:0-3541 GCA_044368955.1 Limnohabitans sp. | reverse complement strand
TTTACCACCTTGATCGCCTTGGTGCCACTGTTGACCGTGGCCTTGGCGGTGGTGACGGCGTTTCCCATCTTTGACCAATTTCAAACCGTGCTGCAGCGCTGGTTGGTGGAGAGCCTGATTCCCGAATCGATTTCACGCCAAGTGCTGGGCTATTTGACCCAGTTCACCACCAAGGCAAGTCGGCTGGGCAGCTTCGGTTTTGCCGCTTTGATGTTGTCTGCCGTGGCTTTGATGCTCACCATAGACCGCAGCCTCAACACGATTTGGCGGGTGCGTCAGCAACGTGCGTGGGGTCAGCGACTGTTGCTGTACTGGGCGGTGCTCACCTTGGGGCCTTTGTTGGTGGCGGCCGGTTTGCTCACCATGGCCTCCGTCATCACTTGGTCGGGTGGCTCTTTGCGTTACCAAGGTCCAGGCGTGAAGATGGTCTTGGGGGTGTTGGAGTTTCTTTTGCTCTGGGGCGGCATCAGCGCTTTGTACCGCTTGGTACCCAACACCTATGTGGCTTGGCGGCCGGTGTTAGTAGGTAGTTTTGTGACGGCCTTGGTGTTAGAGGGCGCTCGCAGTGTATTGGCTTGGTATTTGGCCAGCATGCCTACCTTCTCGCTGATTTATGGCACCTTTGCCACCGTGCCGATTTTGCTGGTCTGGATTTACACCGCATGGGTGGTGGTGCTGTTTGGCGCCGTGTTGGTAGCGAGTTGGCCCTCGTTGTCGCAAGAGCTGTCGGACGCTCACGATTCTCATGCGGGGCAAAGCTTTGCCTTGTCTTTAGGGTGTTTGCGCTTGCTGCAACAAGCCCGTTTGCAAAGTGCGGGCGGCTTGGGGCTGGATGGTTTGGCCCAACCCTTGCAGGCAGACCCTTGGCAGGTACAAGAGGTTTTGGACACCTTGGTGCAACTTGATTGGGTCGGCGTGTTGGATGAGCCGCAAGCGCCGCGCTATGCCTTGCTCATCGACTTAGCCTCAACCCGCGCAGCCCCTTTGATGAACCAGCTGTTACTCAACGACAACGCGCAAACCCAAGCTGTGTGGGCAAGGTGGAAAGATTGGCGCTTGGCCGAGATGGTTTAGCCCTGTAGACGTCATTGCGAACGTAGTGAAGCAATCCATAGCATGCTGCGGCGATCGCCTTTAGATTGCTTCACTACGTTCGCAATGACGACTTATAGTAATGACAAATAATAATAGGGCTTATGCAAAACAAATCCACTGATGTGTTGGTACTGGGTGCAGGCATTGTGGGCTTGGGCTTGGCGCTCAAGTTGCAAGAGCGTGGCCGCGAGGTGGTGCTCATCGATCGCGCCCAAGCAGGAGCGGCCACCAGTTTGGGCAACGCAGGGCTGATCGAGCGCAGCACCGTGTTTCCCTATGCATTCCCGCGTGACCTCCAAACCCTGCTGGCCTATGCCTTGGGGCGTCGCACTGCCGCCCATTACCACTGGAGCGCCTTGCCTTCTTTGCTGCCGTGGATGTGGCGTTATTGGCAACATTCTTCTCCAGCGCTTTATCCCCAAGCCATCGCTGGCGCCCTGCCGTTGATTGAACACAGTTGGAGCGAGCATCAGCCATTGATTGCTGCCGCTGGTGTTCAAAGCTTGGTGAATGAACGGGGTTGGATCAAGGTGTTTCGCACGCAGGAAAGTGCAGACCAAAGTCTGGCGATGGCCGAGCAAAGCCGTGCCTATGGTGTGAGAGCAAACGACTTGTCAACAGCACAACTCTTGGCGCTAGAGCCAGCCGTGAAAACCGGCGTGCTGGGTGGCGTCCATTACCCCGATGCGCGGCAAATTCAAGACCCGCAAGCGCTCTCTAGCGCCTATCTACGGTTGTTCGAGCAGCGGGGCGGCCGCTTTGTGCAAGGCGATGCCCGTACCTTGCAGGATGAAGCACAGTCGTGGTCGGTGCAAACTGACGAGGGACGTTTACATGCCACGCAAGCGGTGCTGGCTTTGGGGCCTTGGGGCGAAGACATGGCCAGGCAACTTGGCTACCACTTGCCTATGGGGCGCAAGCGGGGATACCACATGCACTTTCAAACTGCTGCGGTCACGCTTAAGCACACCATCGTCGATGTGGAGAACGGCTATGCCATTGCCCCCATGCGTCAAGGACTGCGCTTGACCACTGGTGCGGAGTTTGCCTTGCGGGACGCTCCTGCCACACCCGTGCAACTTGAACGCATAGAGCCCATGGCCAGAAGCTTGACGGCGTTGGGCGAGCGAGTTGACACACAACCGTGGCTGGGTTCACGGCCTTGCACAGCAGACATGTTGCCTTTGGTGGGCTCTGCGCCTCGCCACCCTGGTTTGTGGTTTAGCTTTGGTCATGCACACCATGGGTTGACGCAAGCCGCATCTAGCGGCAGGCTGCTAGCTGAGTTGATGTGCGGTGAGTCGCCTTACATCGATCCAAAACCTTATCGGGTTGAGCGCTTCAGCGCTTAGATGATTTCGTCATTGCGAGGGGCGAAGCGAAGAAGCAATCTCGGGGATTGCTTCGCTACGCTCGCAAAGACGGGGATTGCTTCGCTGCGCTCGCAATGACGGGGATTGCTTCGCTGCGCTCGCAATGACGGAGATTGCTTCGCTACGCTCGCAATGACGATTAATCGCAATGACGGTTAAAGCAAAAAGCGTTTGAGGGCGTCCAAAGTTTCGTCGGGCGACTCGGTCATTTGGTGGTGACCGTGGGGGATGGTCACCACTTGCAAGGACACGCCGCTCTCTTTGGCTTGTGCTATCAATGGTTGTGCGTTTTTGGGCAAGGTCATTTGATCGGCTTCGCCCAAGACCATCAGCACAGGGCAGGTGAGGGCCGCCATGGCTTGCAGGCCTTGGTCGTAGCTGTTGCAGGCATTAAAGCCCGTGTGAAACACGTTGACAGTTTTGTTGCTGGCCAACACCCTTCGCCCCAAAGCCAAGCTGGCACCAAACACCCAAGACCCCGCGCCCGAGGGTGGCGCCAAAGTAGCGCGGGAAAACACATTGGTCATGAGCAAGGCTTTTTCGGGTTCATTCAATGACGCATCCAGTAGCCCTTGTGAGACCTTCATGGGGTAAGCGGTGCCTACCATCGCCAAATGGCTGATGCGTTGGCCCATATTGGCAGCGGCCTGCAGTGCGATGAGCGAACCAAAACTGTGGCCTACCAGGGCAGCCTGTTTGACTGACAGCGCATCCAGCAAGTGCTGCACGAACAAAGCACCTTCTTGCACCGTGGCCGCAGGTGCACCCGCGCTTTTGCAGTGGCCCGGCAGATCGACGGCCAGCACATTCCAGCCATGGTTGGCCAAATAGCGGCTTTGCAGTGCCCACACGCTGTGGTCGCACAACACACCGTGAATCAGCACCGCTGTCGGCTGCGAAGGGTTGAAGTCTTTGCCGCCGGTGTAGGCGTAGGTCTTGTGGCCGTTCACATCGATGTACATAACGGCGCCTTAAGCTGCTTTTTCAGCGGCTTTCAAAGCCCGCTTCAAGTCGTCGATCAAATCATCGGCGTCTTCCAAACCCACCGACAAACGGATGGTGCCTGCCCCAAT
>JBILIR010000229.1:0-3568 GCA_044368955.1 Limnohabitans sp. | reverse complement strand
GGCCGAGGCGCTGGACCCCCAGCAAAGCCTGGGTCTGGGTTTGAAGTGGCCTAACGATATTTGGGTTGGATCGCCCCAAGCGCCACGCAAACTGGCGGGCATGCTCATTGAAACTGTGTGGGTAGAGGGTGACAACAGCGCTTCTCGCTACACCGTGATCGGCATAGGCATCAACTTGCATGGGCCTTTGGATGGCTCATTGAGCACGCCTGCAGCAGGTTTGCGCGAATGGATGGGCCAGGCCTTGCTGCCACCTGAAGTGCTGCAGCGCTTACTGGCCCCCTTGGTGGATGGCCTGCGCTTGTTTGAGGCGCAAGGCTTTGCGCCATTCAAAGAGCGGTTTACCAAGCGTGATGTGTTGCGCGGTCAGGCTTTGCGCTTGAGCAATGGGCAAGAGGGCGTGGGCAGCGGTGTGGACGCCAGCGGTGTGCTGCAAGTCGACACTGCGCAAGGCCGTGTAGCGGTGAGCAGCTACGAGGTCAGTGTGCGACTCGCTGTGGGTGCCGCATGAGGAAATACATCACTGCGCTGGCGGTGGCTTTGGTATTGGCCAATCTGCTGTTTTGGGCGTGGTCGACGGGTGGACTGCGCATGTTTGGCTGGGGGCCTAGCGACCCGCGTGAACCACAGCGCGTGGAAGAGCAGTTGCGCCCCGAGGTGCTGCGTCTGCTGTCTGTCAATCCGCGTCAGTGAGGGTGTGCATCAGCGAAAACCGACGCGGTCCAGCATTTGCTGAACCTTGATTTGGTTCATGCCAATAAAGCTCACGGGCAAGGGGTCTGTCTTGAAGTTTGCCCCTGCCATGGTTTGCAAAGCGGGGTTGTTGATGGGCACACCCTTGACCACCGGCCACTCGTTGTTGCCGTTGGCAAAATAGGCTTGCGCGGAAGGGCTTGCCAAGTACTCTAAAAACTTTTGCGCATTGGCGGGGTGTTTGGCATGTTGCGCAACGGCGCCGCCCGCGATGTTCATGTGGGTACCCCAGCTCGCTTGGTTGGGGAAGATGACCCCCACACGCTGCATCAGGGCCTGGTCTTGCTGTGCGCCAGAGCGAAGCAGACGCGCCACATAGTAAGAGTTGGCTAGGGCTATGCCGCACTCACCACTGCCCACCGCTTTGATTTGGTCGGTGTCGCCGCCTTTGGGGCTGCGTGCCATATTGCCCACCAAGTCTTTGAGCCAAACCTCTGTGGCGGGTGCGCCCAGATGCTCGACCATGGCGCCGAACAATGACAGGTTGTAGGGGTGCGAGCCTGAGCGAACGCACAGCTTGTTTTTGTTGACAGGCAGGGCGAGCTTTTCATAGCTGTCAACCTCTTCCGGTTTGACCCGTGATTTGTCGTACACGATGACACGTGCCCTGGTTGAAAACCCAAACCAAGACGTGCCTTCGGTGCGGTTACGGGCGCGAAGGTGTTCGGGAATGGCTTTTTCCAGCAGCTTGGAATGGATGGGTTTGAACAGCCCTTCGACTTCGCCTTTCCACAAACGTGCGGCGTCCACCAACAAAATCACATCGGCCGGTGAAGCTGATCCCTCGGCCTTAAGGCGCGACAAGATGCCGGCGTCATCCGCGTCCACGCGGTTGATGCGAATGCCGGTCGCGCGGGTGAAGTCGGCGTACAAGGCTTCATCGGTGGCGTAGTGTCTGGCTGAATAGAGGTTGAGTTCTGCTTCTTGGGCATGACCTGCGCCGCCCAAACTGGCCCACAAAGCCAAAACAGCTAAGAAACGACCTAAAACAACCGCAGAACCGAGCTTGGTAACCATGATGAACTTTCTGTCAATGAAGCTCATCTTAGAACAAATACGAACTATTCGCATTTGCGTTAGATCAAAAAACCAGCGAAAAATCAGGTTTTACGCAAAGTTCGACTCAAAAGCATGACCGGTAATAAACCCACCAGCACCAGAGCAAGCGAGGGCAGGGCCGCCTCCCCAAGGCGTTCATCTCTGGCCAACTGGTAGGCCATGACCGCCAAGGTGTCGGTGTTGAAGGGGCGTAGCACCAAGGTGGCTGGGAGTTCCTTCATCACATCCACCAACACTAATAACAGGGCCGCGGCGGTAGAGCGTTTAAGCAAAGGCCAATGCACACGGGTAAACAAAGCGGTGCGAAACACCCCCAAGGTGCGCGAAGCTTCGTCGGTGCTGAGAGGAATGCGGGTATAGCCGGTTTGCACCGCTTGCAGCGCCACTGCAATAAAACGAACAAGGTAGGCCCAGACCAAGCCCAAGATGGTGGCGGTCAACCAGTAGCCTGCTTGGCTTTGGGGCCATGCTTGCTGTAACCAGCCAATCGGCAACAACAAGCCCACCACGATGATGACGCCGGGGACGGCATAACCCAAACCAACCGCCTGTGTGCTCAAGCGCTGCCAAACGCCACCATGAACCCGCTGGCTGAAGGCCAATGACAGCGCCAAGCCCACCGCCAAAACCGCGGTCAACAAACCAAGGTAAAGGCTGTTGCCCATCCAAACTGAAAACTTCAGCCAATCAATCCACACGCTTTGGCTGTGAACCCACAGTGCGTGGGCCATGATCAGCAAAGGCAAGACAAAGCCCAGCAGCACGGGCATGGCACACAGCAGCAAAGCCAAAGCCGCTGGCCACCCTTTGAGTTGCAAAGGCTGTGACTCTGCGCCGCGTCCCATGCTGCGCTGACTGGCAAAGCGCAAGCGGGCTTGGGCTTTTTGCTCAAGCCGCAGCATGAGTGCAACCAATACCAGTAAAAAAGTCGCCAGCTGAGCCGCCGCCACGCGGTCATCCATCACCAACCAAGCTTTGTAAATGCCAGTTGAAAAAGTGGTCACACCAAAATAACTGCTCACGCCAAAATCTGCCAGCGTTTCCATCAACGCCAAAGCGGTGCCTGCGGCAATGGCGGGGCGTGCCAAAGGAAGCGCCACGCGGAAAATGCGCCGTGGCAAATCAGCGCCCAGCAAACGAGCGGCTTCCATCAACTGCGGGGCGCGTTCCACCAATGCAGCACGCACCAACAAATACACATAGGGGTAAAGCGCAAAACTGAGCACTGCTGCCGCACCCCACAGGCTGCGCACATCGGGCCAAAGTGGGCCTTGCCAGCCCAACCATGCGCGTAAACCGGTTTGCAAGGGGCCGCTGAATTGCAAGAAATCGCTGTAGGCATAAGCCACCACATACGCTGGCATGGCCAAGGGCAACAGCAGCGCCCACTCCATGCTGCGTCGCCCCTTGAAGTCAAACAGGGTGACGGCCGCCGCGCTCACACTGCCCATGCTGATCACGCCTATAGCCACCCAAAAACACAGGCCCAAACTGCTCACCACATAGCTGGGCAAGACCGTGCTGGCCATGCCAAGCAATACGTCGGCTGAAGCCTCGTTCCACTGCAGCCAAGCAGCCAGCACCATCAGCACGGGCATGGCCAACAGCACAATTACCAACAACCGCAACAATGAAATCAGGCGCATGGGGTCGTCGCATCAAGCGACACAGTATCAAAAGGGAGATTGTAGGCAGCGGGTGTTTGAGAAAAGTCAGATGCCTACAATCTGCAGCATGTTTCTCCAAGTCAACTCCT
>JBILIR010000230.1:0-3568 GCA_044368955.1 Limnohabitans sp. | reverse complement strand
GTCAGTTGAATAGGTGGCGTGATTTTGATGGCGTCTTCTTTGCCGCTCACACGGAAGTTGGTCAACTGCTTGGTGCGGGTAGCGTTCACCACCAAATCGTTGTCACGGCTGTGGATACCCACAATCATGCCTTCGTACACAGGGTCATTGGGTTTGACAAACATACGACCACGGTCATCCAACTTACCCAAGGCATAGGTGAAGATTTCACCGTCGTCCATGGAGATCAGCACACCGTTTTTGCGGCCACCAATATCGCCTTTGTGCGGCTCGTAGCCATCAAAGATATTGGAGATCAAGCCCGAACCACGGGTTAAGTTCAAAAACTCGTTGGTAAAACCAATCAGTCCACGCGCAGGAATGCGGTATTCCAAACGCACACGACCACGACCATCGGGGTCCATGTTCACCAGTTCGCCTTTGCGCTCGCCCAAGGCTTGCATCACGCCACCTTGGTGACCTTCCTCGATGTCAGCTGTGACCATCTCGATAGGCTCGTGGCGAACACCGTCCACATCGCGGTAAACCACACGGGGTTTGTACACTGCTAATTCGTAGCCTTCACGGCGCATGTTTTCCAACAAAATGGTCAGGTGCAATTCACCGCGACCCGCCACTTCAAAAATACCGTCTTCATCGGTTTCTTTGACACGCAGCGCCACATTGTGTTGCAGTTCTTTTTGTAAGCGGTCCCAAATTTGGCGGCTGGTGACGTACTTGCCTTCACGACCTGCCAAGGGCGAGGTGTTGACACAAAAATTCATGGTCAAGGTGGGCTCGTCAATTTTGAGCATGGGCAAGGGGCTGGGGTTCAAAGGATCGGTGATGGTCACACCAATGCCAATGTCTGCAATGCCGTTGATCAACACAATGTCGCCAGGACCAGCCTCGGTGGCTTGGATACGCTCCAAGCCCTGGAACTTCAACACTTGGTTGACACGGCCTTTAACAGGTGTGCCTTCCTCGCCTTCCATCACCACCACATCCATGCCGGGCTTTAAGGTGCCAGCGCTGATGCGGCCCACACCAATGCGACCCACAAAGGTAGAAAAATCCAAAGCAGATATTTGCAATTGCAAAGGTGCTGAAGGGTCACCTTGCTGAGGCCGCACATGCTTCAAGACAGTGTCAAACAAGGCCGACATATCGGGGCCCCATTGCGCACCCGCTTCGCCCTCGACCAAGGACGACCAACCGTTGATACCAGAGGCATAAACCACAGGGAAATCCAATTGCTCGTCGTTTGCGCCCAGCTTGTCGAACAACTCTAAAGCCGCGTTGATCACTGCATCGGGACGAGAGCCAGGTTTGTCCACCTTATTCACCACCACGATAGGCTTCAATCCCAAAGCCAAGGCTTTTTTGGTGACAAAGCGGGTTTGTGGCATGGGGCCTTCTTGCGCATCAATCAACAGCACCACACCGTCGACCATGGACAAAGCACGTTCAACTTCACCACCAAAGTCCGCGTGGCCAGGGGTGTCGACGATGTTGATGTGGGTGCCTTGCCAGCTGACAGCGCAGTTTTTGGCCAAGATGGTGATGCCGCGTTCTCGTTCAATCGCGTTGTTGTCCATCACGGTGTCCACTACTTTTTCGTGTTCGGCAAACGTGCCTGATTGGCGAAGCAACTGATCGACCATGGTGGTTTTGCCATGGTCAACGTGGGCGATGATGGCGATGTTTCGTATTTGTAAGGTCATGCTGCACTCTCGAGTAAGGATTGGATTTCTTGGGGATTCAATAAGCGCTCGGGAATCAATTCCCCCGCGCGAACATGGGCTGTACCTAGCAAAGCTTGTGGGCTGACGCCATACACAGCCACCAGATCGTGATCGGGCCAATCGCCACGGCGACGCAAGCCACTCAGGAACCGTCCTGCATCATCAGGCTGCAATGTGATCGGGTGATGACTGTCAAGCAGCACATCCACAGCACGCAAAGATTGAGGGCGCTGGCTTTCAGGCAAAGCTTCAAGCGTTTCAAGGGAGACGCATTCGCCAATAGCAAATTGCCCGCTTTGCACACGACGCAATGCGCTTAAAAATGCACCACATCCGAGTGCAATACCGATGTCTTCACCCAAGGTGCGGATGTACGTGCCCTTAGAGCAATGCGCTTTCAACCAAACGCTGCGCACACCATTTTCAGTGGGTAATTCTTTGAGTTCCAAGGAATGGATGACCACACTGCGTGGCGCACGTTCAACCTCAATACCTTCACGGGCGTATTCGTACAAAGCTTTGCCGTCCTTTTTCAAGGCACTGTGCATGGGCGGGACTTGTTGCAAAGGGCCCGTGAACAAAGCTTGCACTTGTAGCAGTTTCTCAGGCGTGAAATTCACTTCAGCTTCAGCGATGACCTCACCCTCAGCATCAGCGGTGCTGGTACGTTGACCCAAGCGCAACACCGCTTCATAGGTTTTGTCTGCATCCAAATGCAACTGGCTGAATTTGGTGGCCGCGCCAAAGCAAAGCGGCAAGACGCCCGTGGCCATGGGGTCCAAGGTGCCTGTGTGTCCCGCTTTTTCAGCACGCAGCAACCACTTGGCTTTTTGCAAAGCTTGGTTGCTAGACAGTCCTAGCGGTTTATCGAGCAACAACACCCCATGCACAGGGCGCCGTTGCACCCTGGTGCGAGGCGTTTTCATGGCGTGTCAGTTTCCTTGGCACGAGAGGCGACAGCACGGGCGATCAATGCGTTCATGTCGGCTGCTCGCTCGGGGGTGCGGTCGTATAAAAAATGCAAAGTAGGCACGGTGTGAATATGCAGGCGTTTGAATAAACCATTGCGCAAAAAACCTGCCGCTTGGTTCAAGCCTTCCAAACAAGCTTCCGCGTCACCCACCAACACACTGACAAACACCTTGGCGTGTGCGTAATCAGGGGTCACTTCCACCGATTGAATCGTCACCATGCCCAGCCGTGGGTCTTTCAACTCACGAATGAGTTCGGCCAGATCGCGTTGGATCTGGTCGGCGACACGAAAGCCACGGTGGGGTGTAGAAGACTTCTTGGCAGCCATGCAAACTTAGATCGTTCGTGCAACTTCCTTGATTTCAAAGAACTCAAGTTGATCGCCCTCGTTGATATCGTTATAGCCCTTGAGGTTCAAGCCGCACTCGAAGCCTTCCTTGACCTCGCGCACATCGTCTTTGAATCGCTTCAAGCTCTCGAGTTCGCCGGTAAAGACGACCACGTTGTCGCGCAACAAACGCAAACGGGCATTGCGGCGAATAAAGCCGTTGGTGACCATGCAACCGGCAATCGCACCGATCTTGCTGATGCGGAAGACTTGACGAATCTCGGCCATGCCGATGATTTCTTCCTTCTTGTCCGGCGTCAACATGCCCGACATTGCGGCCTTCAACTCGTCGACAGCGTCGTAAATGATGTTGTAGTAGCGAATTTCTACGCCGTTGTTCTCAGCCAGTTTTCGCGCACCTGCATCTGCTCGGGTGTTAAAGCCAATGATGACGGCCTTGGACGCAATGGCCAAGTTCACATCAGACTCGCTGATGCCGCCGACTGCACCATAAACCAGCTGCACACGCACCTCTTCGTTGGTG
>JBILIR010000228.1:0-3574 GCA_044368955.1 Limnohabitans sp. | reverse complement strand
CCCTAACATACGCCCAATGTCCTTCGAACCCTTGGCTATTTCAAACGCCCCCCGCTCCCGCACCGACTTGTTTTTGTCCTTCACTTGGTTGGGCCTGCAAGGCTTTGGCGGGGTATTGGCCGTGGTGCAACGTGAAATGGTTGACCGCAAGCAATGGATGACGCTGTCCGAATTCGCCGAGGAATGGGCTCTGGCGCAAACCTTGCCGGGACCGAACGTGGTGAATCTCTCCGTCATGTTTGGCGCTAAACACTTCGGTCCCACAGGTGCATTGGCCGCAATGAGCGGCTTGCTGCTGTTGCCTGGCTTGTTGATGCTGGCCATTGTGATTGGCTTTCAAGCCTTCGCCCACTTGCCTGTGGTTGCATCCGCCTTGCATGGCATGGGCGTGGCAGCCGCTGGCATGGTGATGGCAGCAGGTTGGCGATTCTGGCCGACGGTCAAACAACACCCGCTGGGCTGGCCTTTGGGTTTAGCGTTCGCAACAGTGAGCTTCGCATTGGCCGCCTTGATGCATTGGCCTTTGGCCCACGTGATTGGCTTGGTTGGTCTGTTGTCTTGCGGCCTGACATGGTGGCGCTTGCAAACCAAGGACGGCGCATGAACTGGTCGCTGTGGTTGGAATTGCATTTGCATTTCTGCATGTTGTCGTTACTTGCCGTGGGTGGTGCCTTGGCCATCGTGCCCGAGATGCACCGCTATTTGGTGAACGACTTGCAATTGCTGTCAGAGACGGTGTTTAGCCAATCGGTTACCTTGGCACAAATTGCGCCCGGTCCCAATATCTTGTTGGTAGGCGTCATGGGTTGGAACATCGGTTTACAAGCAGCCGGTGGCTTTGAAGCAGGTGGTGTGGCCATGGTCACAGGTTTGCTTATGGCTTTGTCTTTGTTAACCGCAGCGGTTCTGCCCTCCTCGCTGCTGAGTTACTTCATGGTGAAGTGGTTGTATTTTCATCAACACGCTCTGAGCGTTCGTGCTTTCAAAGCCGGCATGGTGCCTTTGGTCATGGGCTTGATGATTTCAGCAGGATGGTTGTTGCAAACGGCCAGCAACCCACAGATGGATTGGCGTTTGCTCTTGGTATGTATCGCCAGTATGTTGATCGTGTTGTTCACCCGCGTACACCTGTTGTGGTTGATGTTGGGTGGTGCTTTAGCAGGTGCAGTTTTGGGCTTGTGATACAGGCCAGGCTTAACGACTGATACGTTGCCTGACAGTTTCGTAAAGGCAAATGCCACTGGCGACCGATACATTCAAACTCTCCACACCACCGGCCATGGGAATACTCACCAGTTGGTCGCAAGTCTTGCGGGTGAGTTGCCGCAAGCCGTCGCCTTCTGCGCCCAAGACCCATGCAGTCGACACTTTCAAATCCACGTCGTACAAGGTTTGCGGCGCATCGTCGCTGGTGCCGGTGATCCAAATGTTGCGCTCTTTGAGTTCATTCAAGGTACGGGCTAAATTGGTCACCATGAAATACGGCACGGTTTCAGCAGCCCCACTGGCCACCTTGGCCACCGTGGCGTTGATGCCCACCGCATGGTCTTTGGGGGCGATGACCGCATGAACACCTGCGCCATCAGCCACCCGCAAACACGCACCCAGGTTGTGCGGGTCGGTGATGCCATCGAGCACCAAGATCAAAGCCGGCACATCTGAAGGCAAGGCCTCTAAACACGCGTCGAGTGACTTGGCGATATCAATCGCGTGTACACGGGCGACCACCCCTTGGTGACCATGGCTGCCGGCCAACTGCGCCAAGCGTGGGCCATCAGCTTCCACCAATTTCACTTTGGCCTCTTTGGCTCGCTCCTGAAACTGTCGCATCCGGACGTCTCGGCGGGTCGGGTCAATGAAGACCTCAATCACCGACGCGGGTGAAGTTTTCAGGCGAACACCGACCGCGTGAAATCCAAACAATACCTTGATGGGCGTGGCCATGTGGTTTCCTAAATAAAGCTCAAGTGGCTGGCGCTTGCAAGTCCCGCAAAGGGTGTGCAGCAGCAGGCCAAGGGCTGGTGAAAAACGGCATCACCATCTCAGGGGTGACTTCATCGATATGTGCTGGCGACCAACGCGGCGTATGGTCTTTGTCCACGGCCAAGGCACGAATGCCTTCCACCGTGTCGCTTTGCGAGGGAGTCCGATTTAAATGCTGTGGGTGGAAACTGTGGCGCACCATGTCACGCTCCATGCGCAGTTCGTCACTCAGGTTCATGTGTCTTGCTTTGCGAATTTGTTCCAAGGTGACGGCCAACATCAGCGGTGAGCGTTTGTGTAAAGCTTCCAAGGCTTGTGTATGGCCAGTCGCTTGCAATAACTTTGCAATTCCTTGTAGATTCGCAGCTTCAAAAGCATGGTTGACATCAGATGACCACCAAGCAGGCGTGATGCCTTGGGCGGTTTGGGTAGCTTGCGCAAAAGGTGATGTGAAGTTTTTCAAAGCTTCAACCGGCTGGGCCCAATCCAAAGTAGGCAGCTGCGTCCAGAGTGCATTCAACTGCGAACTGTCACACAGTACATCTGCCAAACCTGCGAACACCGCTTCAGCGCCATTGAGCATCTGACCCGTCAGGCCAAAATACTCACCCAAAGCACCTTGGCATCGGCTGAGGAAATATCCGCCACCCACATCAGGAAACAAACCAATCATGGTCTCGGGCATGGCCATCTTGGTACGCTCAGTGGCAATTCGCAATTTGGCACCTTGTGCCAAGCCCATGCCGCCACCTATCACGATGCCGTCTATGAACACGATGCAAGGTTTGGGGTAGTGGTGAATCAAGTGGTTGAGGCGGTATTCCTCGGTGAAGAAATCTTCCAAGCGTGGGTCACCTGCCAATGCAGCTTGGTGAAAAAAACGAATATCGCCTCCGGCACAAAACGCACCAAAGGCAGACTCTTTGCCCATGCCCCGCATGGCCACAGCCTGAACACGCGGGTCGTGTTGCCATGCGGACAACACATGCGTGATGCTGCGCACCATGTCCAAGGACAAGGCATTCAAAGCTTTGGCGCGGTTCAAGGTGATAAGGCCCACCTTCCCTTGCACCTCGGCCAATACATCGCCCTGCGTCAACACCACCAACTCATCCATTTGAGACTCTCCAAGAAGCAATTTCATTCAAGGCCAAAGCACCCAACACCAAAGCCCCACCCATGATCACTGTAAGCGTGGGCGTCTCGCCAGCACCTATCCAAGCCCATGCAATGCCAAACAAAACCTCCAGCAAGGCCAGCAAGGCAACTTCATGCGATTTCAACACCTGTGCCGCCCATACAGCAAGCAAACACGGCAAGGCCAATTGCGAAAAGCCCAACCCTGCCAACCAAACCAAGTCGCTTGAACTTGCCACGCCTGGCAACGCCAGAGGTGCGGTGTAGATGCAAGACAACATGGCACCCACCCAAACCGCTGGCATAAAGTCAGAAGGTTGCTCTGACGCTTGTTGATGGTGCGTCACATTCCACTGAACTGCACCCGCAAAAGGCACAGCCAAAGCCACCCACATGCCTTGCAGGTGCTGTCCCGCATCGACCTGAACTTGCGAGACAAACATGAAGATCATGC
>JBILIR010000348.1:0-2910 GCA_044368955.1 Limnohabitans sp. | reverse complement strand
TATGGTGGGCAGTATCGGCGCGCTAGTCGCGCACGCCGCGCCGGGCGGTCTAATTCGCGACCTTGATGTACAAAGTCTATCGGGCTCGCTGAGCGCAAGTCTACGCGTGCCATTGCTTCGGTCCCGGGCTAATTCTATCTATCTTGATGCTGGGATGACGTTGAACCGCAGCTTCGTTAAGGCGTTGGGCACAGAGATTAACGACGACCGGAGCACAGTTGCCAGCCTTGGCCTGCAGTGGCGACAGATCGGCTGGCTGGCGGGCGACATGACATTTGGCGTTAACGTGCTCCACGGCCTCGGCCTATTCGGTGCGAACGGTGCCGATGCGCCCTTGCCGTCGGTCCAGGGGTTCAATCCACATTTTCTGCGGCTGACCTATCAATTCCAGCGCAATCAGCCGATCCTTGGCCCGATCGGCGCGAGTATGACATTGCAAGGCCAATATACCACCAACCGCCTGCTCTCGGGGGAGCAAATCTCCTTCGGCGGGCGCGGCATCGGGCGCGCCTATGATCCATCAACGGTGGCTGGCGAGCGCGGCGTTGGGGTAGTTGGTGAACTGTTTGCATCACTTTCGGGTGTGCAGGTGCCCAACTTCATTGAGGGCACCCAAGTCTATGCTTTCGCCGACTGGGCGCAAACCACTGCGCTCGCTTATGAGGCAACACCCAAACAAAGCGCGACCATTTCCTCGCTTGGGGCGGGAGCGCGTTTCACGCTGATCCGCCGGTTGTCGATCGACACGCAGTTCTCTTCGGCGCGCCATGCGCTACCGGACGGCACCAAAAGTGGCAGCCGCTTCACTCTCGGCGCAATTTTGCAGTTTTGAAAGACGATGTCATGACCAGCGCAAAAATTCGAGCCGCCAATCATGGTCGAACATGCCGTCCGGCTATTCGCCGGCTATCGTTTCGGACGATACTGACCTTAGCGGTCGGCATGCCTGCGCTGGCCGCCGCCAATGCTCAGACGACGACGCCTCCTCCTCCGCCGCCGCCGCCGCCTCCGCCGTTCACGGTCGCAAAAGGAACAATCGCCGCATTCGAACGCACCAACAACAATAAGACGTTAACGATTACACAGACCAGTACCAAAGCAGTACTCGACTGGTCAGAAATCTTGTTGCCAGCCGACGAGACCTTAAACTTTGTCCAGCCTAATAACCTGTCGATCACGCTTAACCGGAGCACAGCGACCACAACGTTACCGTTCCAAATTGACGGCACTGTTAATGCGAATGGTCAAGTCTGGATCCTCAACCCCAAAGGCACGATCATAGGCTCGACCGGTCGCGTCAATGCCGCCGGGGTTCTTGCCACCACAGCCTACATTGATCCTGATGCCTTCATGAGCAGCAACGGGAGTTTTGTATTTTCTAACGCAACCAACGCGGCTCTCACCAATAATGGCCAGATCAACGTGCCGTCGGGATATGCGGTGCTTGCTGGCAGGAATGTCGCGAACATCACTTCCAGTGCCAACAGCGAAGCATTGATAAGCGCCAGTTTGGGAAAGATCGCGCTGGGTGGAGGCCGAGACTTTACTATTGATTTTGCGGGTAATGGGCTGGTGTCATTCCTGGTGGCCGACCCGGCGGCAGCCACCGCGGCGGGAGCCACCGCCAATTTCTCAAACAGTGTCTCAAATGGCGGCAAAATTGTAGCCGATGGCGGCACGATCCTTATGACGGTACGCAGCGCTGTCGACATTATCGGCAACGTCATTAATAATAAGGGCATCGTTCAGGCACAGACCGTCAGCGACAAAGCTGGCGTGATAACCCTCGATGCAGGCCCAAATGGGCTGATAACCGTCGGCAGCTCTTCCGTCGGCGGCTCTTCCGTCGGCAGCTCTTCCGTCGGCGGCATTATCGATGCCAGCGGTGGTACCGGTGTGAATGGCGGTACTATAACCCTCACCGCTTCTTCTATAGATATTAACGCAGCCAGTACGCTGTTGGCAAATGGTGGAGCCGCTGGCACTGCCATTGGGGGTAGCACTGGAGGCACAATAAATCTGCTCGCTAATCCCGCAAATTCGCAATCCTCCATGCAAATTGCAGGAACGTTGCTGGCCGATGGCGGAACAAATGGCGGCAACGGTGGAACGATTGATATTCAGTCTTCTAACCTCAACCAAACCTCAGCCAGTAAGTTGCAGGCAATTGCTGGAAGCACTGGCACTGGGGGCAAAATAAATCTGCTCGGTAATCTGGCAAATTCGCAATCCTCCATGCAGATTGCGGGAACGTTGCTGGCCGATGGCGGAACATCCGGTGGCGATGGCGGAACGATTGATATCAAGGCTTATAGCCTAAACCAATCCATGACGGCATCTGCCCGCGGCCAAGGCACTACCGGCCTGGCCGGCAACATCAACATCACCTCCCCATCGATCGATGTTCTAGGCACGGCAACAGCGTCGCCGGGCAACACCAAAATTCTAGCATCTCAGGTCGGGTCATGGCTCAATGGCAGAACAAATGTGGCGCTTCGCGCGCAAAATCCAACAGCCGCAGATACTGATGGAAATGTGACGATCTATGCGTTCGACAACAAAACCGCCGCCCCTCTTACAAAATTGTCGCTTGGCGCCACCGGCGATGTGGTAATCGCAAGCGGAGTTAACATCACGGCGCAATCGGGCCTATCGGTCGCGCTGCAATCCGACAGCAACAGTAATGGCTCTGGCAGCGTCAAACTTGCCGGAAAGATCGACACCGGCGACACCGCTCAGGCTGGAAATGATGCATCCATCCTTATCAATGGCAACGTCAAACTTGGTAGCAATAGTGACCTCATTTCAAAGGGCTCCGTTATCGTAACAGGCAATATCAGCCGCGATACGGGCGTAACTAACGCCGTCAATCTGGTGATCAACGCAGCTTCGCTGAACGCCGGATCCATC
>JBILIR010000226.1:0-3608 GCA_044368955.1 Limnohabitans sp. | reverse complement strand
ATGGAGCCGTCCACAGGGCGGGACTGCACACGGTCACGGGCGTATTGCGTGGCTTTTTGGTAAGCACGGTCGGCGACCGATATGCCTTGCACACCCACCGAGTAACGAGCGGCGTTCATCATGATGAACATATATTCCAAGCCACGGTTTTCTTGGCCCACCAAGTAGCCGACTGCGCCACCGTGATCTCCATATTGCAGCACCGCTGTGGGGCTGGCTTTGATGCCCATTTTGTGTTCGATGCTGACGCAATGAACATCGTTGCGAGCGCCCAAAGAACCATCTTTGTTCACCATCACCTTGGGTACCACGAACAAGCTGATGCCTTTAACGCCTTCGGGTGCACCCGTGACCCGCGCCAACACCAAATGGATGATGTTGTCGGCCATGTCGTGCTCGCCGTAGGTGATGTAAATCTTAGTGCCAAAAACCTTGTAAGTGCCGTCGGCTTGTGGCTCGGCACGAGAGCGAACCATGGACAAATCAGAACCTGCTTGTGGCTCGGTCAGGTTCATGGTGCCGGTCCACTCACCGCTGACCAGTTTGTCAAGGTAAGTGGCTTTGAGTTCATCGCTGCCCGCTGTCAGCAAGGCTTCGATAGCGCCGTCCGTCAACAAGGGGCACAGCGCAAAACTCATATTGGCGGCATTGAGCATTTCAATGCAAGCCGCGCCTATGGTTTTAGGCAAACCTTGGCCGCCAAAGTCGGCGGGGTGTTGCAAACCTTGCCAACCGCCTTCAGCGTATTGCTGGTAAGCCTGTTTGAAACCTGCGGTGGTGGTGACCACGCCGTCTTTCCAAGCCGAGGGGTGTTTGTCGCCTTCCCAGTTGAGGGGGGCCACCACGTCTTGGGTGAAACGGGCGCATTCTTCCAACACCGCTTGCGCGGTTTCCATGCCTGCTTCTTCAAAGCCAGGGATCTGGGCAATCTCATCCAACGCAGCCAAGTGCTGCATATTGAAGAGCATGTCTTTCACGGGTGCGATGTAACTCATAGCTTAGATACCAATTCAGGAACTGCGGCAAACAAATCGGCTTCCAAGCCGTAATCGGCCACGCTGAAGATGGGCGCTTCGGGGTCTTTGTTGATGGCGACGATGACCTTGCTGTCTTTCATCCCGGCTAAATGCTGAATAGCGCCGCTGATGCCGCAAGCGATGTAGAGCTGGGGCGCGACGATCTTGCCGGTCTGGCCCACCTGCCAATCGTTGGGCGCGTAACCAGCGTCCACCGCCGCGCGGCTGGCGCCCATGGCTGCACCGAGTTTGTCGGCCAAGGGCGTGATGACCTCGGCGAATTTTTCGGAGCTGCCCAAAGCACGACCACCCGAGACGATGACCTTGGCCGCAGTGAGCTCGGGGCGGTCGTTCTTGGCGATTTCGCTGCCCATGAACTGACTTTGTGTACCTGCGTTGGCGGCGCTCACGCTTTCGACAACTGCGCTGCCGCCTGTTGCAGGCGCGGCATCAAAGCCTGTGGTGCGCACGGTGATGACCAAGGTCGCGTCTGTGGCTTGCACCGTGGCGATGGCGTTACCCGCGTAAATGGGGCGCTCAAAGGTATCGGGCGAATCCACTTTGGTGATGTCACTGATTTGGCCCACATCCAACTTGGCAGCCACACGCGGCGCGATGTTTTTGCCGCTGGCGGTAGCAGCAAACAGAATGTGTGAATAGCCAGAAGCCAGCGCCAGCACTTGGGCGGCAACATGCTCGGCCAAACCATGGGCAAAGCCGTCGGCATCGGCGTGCAGCACTTTGCTGACACCAGCGATGTGGGAAGCAGCAAGGGCGGCAGCGGCGGCGTCTTTGCCGGCCACCAACACATGCACCTCGCCACCACAGGCCAATGCGGCGGTGATGGTGTTCAAGGTGGCGGGTTTGATGTGGTGGTTATCGTGTTCTGCGATGACTAAAGCGGACATGTCAAATCACCTTTGCTTCGTTTTTCAATTTATCCACCAAGGCGGCCACATCGGCCACTTTGATACCTGCGCTCCGCTTGGGCGGCTCGCTGACCTTCAAGGTCTTGATGCGTGACGAAACATTCACGCCAAGGTCTTCGGGCTTGAAGATATCAAGCTGCTTTTTCTTAGCCTTCATGATGTTGGGCAAGGTGACGTAGCGCGGCTCGTTCAAGCGCAAATCGGTGGTGATGACGGCAGGCAAGGTGAGCTTCAAGGTTTCCAAGCCGCCATCCACCTCACGGGTGACCAAAGCGTGGCCATCGGCCATCTCCACCTTGGAGGCGAAGGTGGCTTGGGGCCAGTCGGCCAGCGCGGCCAGCATTTGGCCGGTTTGGTTGCAGTCATCGTCAATCGCTTGCTTGCCCAATATGACCAAGCCGGGCTGCTCTTTGTCGGCCAAGGCTTTAAGGAGTTTGGCCACAGCCAAGGGCTGCAGCTCTTCGGTGGTTTCCACCAAAATGCCACGGTCGGCACCGATGGCCATGGCGGTGCGCAAGGTTTCTTGGCATTGGGTCACGCCACAAGAGACCACGATCACTTCGCTCAAAACGCCCTTTTCTTTCAAACGAACCGCCTCTTCGACAGCAATTTCATCAAAGGGGTTCATGCTCATTTTGACGTTGGCGATGTCCACGCCGCTTTGGTCGGATTTGACCCGAACTTTGACGTTGTAATCCACCACGCGCTTGACCGCGACCAGTGCCTTCATGGGTTTTCTCCAGGGAATTAAGGGGATGCAAGTTGACGTAACGTCATTCTAGACGAAACCGAAAGTATTTAAGAACGACCGTGCTTTTTTACACCCGAACGGGAAAAGTCTTTTGAATTCAAGGAGGTGCGGGACGCCAAAAACCCTGTTGCTGGGCTTTGGGCAAATCAATACCCGCTTGCCGCAAAGCGAGCATGACAGCGGTGTTGATTTGGGAGCGGGTCTTTAAATACCCCGCCTCGGGGTCGCTGACCCAAGACACCACGGTGAACTCCAAACCGGCGGCATCGACCTTGCTCAAAAAAGCTTGCGGCTCAGGGTCACGCAACACTCGCTCGCTTTGCAAGGCGGCTTGGCACAGCAGCGTTTGAACTTGGGCGATGTCCACGTCAGTGCCCAGCGTGAAACTGCAGTTCACCGCGATTTGCGGGTCGCTCAGCGACAGGTTGTCGACCCGCTGGGTTAAGAGCATCTCGTTGGGGATGATGGATTCGCGCCCACTGGCGTCGCGCAGCAAGGTGTAGCGGGTTTTGATGTCGGTGACCCGCCCTTCCAAACCATCCACCTTGATGTAGTCGCCAATGCGTACCGAGCGCTCAACCAGCACCACAAAACCGCTGACATAGTTGGCGGCCAGTTTTTGCAAACCCAAACCCAGGCCCACACCAAACGCACCGCCTAAAACCGACAAAGCCGTCAGGTCGACCCCCACCGCAGACAAGGCGAACAGCAAACCCACCAAGAGCAACACCGCCCGCAGCAAATTGGCCGCCACTTTGCGCATGGACAAATCGCTCACGGTGCGAGCCAACAAGCGTTGCTCGATGGTGGCCGATACCCACAAACTCAGCACCAAGACCAATCCACAAGACAACACCCCTTCGAGCAAGGTTCGCAGGTCTAAGCGTACTTTGCCGAAATTGAGTTTTATCT
>JBILIR010000224.1:0-3626 GCA_044368955.1 Limnohabitans sp. | reverse complement strand
ACGCCCACCCAAGTGATGACGCCCTTGGCTTTGACGCTGTCAGACCCCGCCGTGCCGCTTTTGGTTTCAGGAAACACCTTGGCGTGAACTTCGGTCACCACGCCTGTCGCATCTTTGGCAAAGCCTGTGCACTCCATCACATAGCCACCTTTGAGGCGCACCACCGCACCTGCGCTGGTCGCGCCATCGGTATTTCTTTGCGGAGGGCTCAATCGCTTGTAGCCTTTGGGCGGTACTTCGGCGAAGTCGTCCCGCTCTATCCACACTTCTTTGCCGATGGTGAATTGCCGCGCTGCAGGTTCGGGTTGGCCTTCGGGCGGATGCGGCAAAGCGGGCAGGGTGCAGGGTTCTAAATGACCAGCGCCAAATGCTTCGTCCCAATTGGTGAGCACCAGTTTGACGGGGTCCAGCACCGCCATGGCGCGGTGGGCTTTGAGTTCCAAGTCTTCGCGCAAGCAGCCCTCTAAGGTGCTGTAGTCGATCCAGCTGTCCGATTTGGTCACGCCAATGCGGTCGGCAAACAGGCGAAGGCTCTCGGGCGTGTAGCCGCGGCGGCGTAGCCCCACGATGGTGGGCATGCGCGGATCGTCCCAGCCGCTGACTTTTCCTTCACTAACCAGCTGCGCCAGCTTGCGTTTGCTGGTGATGACGTAGGTGAGGTTGAGGCGGGAAAATTCATACTGTTTGGGTGAGGGTGCAGCCAACAAGCCACCTTCGCAGAGGCGCTCCATCAGCCAGTCGTAAAACGGGCGTTGGTCTTCAAACTCCAGCGTGCAAATGCTGTGGGTGATTTGCTCCAGCGCGTCTTCGATGGGATGTGCAAAGGTGTACATCGGGTAGATGCACCACTTGTCGCCGGTGTGGTGGTGGGTGGCGCGGCGGATGCGGTAGATGGCCGGGTCGCGCATATTGATGTTGGGCGAGGCCATGTCGATCTTGGCACGCAGCACCGCAGCGCCGTCGACGAGCTTGCCGTCACGCATCTCGCGAAAGCGGTTGAGGTTTTCAGTGGGGGTACGGTTGCGAAACGGGCTGTTGATGCCGGGCTTGGCAAAGTCACCACGGTTGTTGCGCATCTCATCAGCAGTTTGCTCGTCCACATAGGCGTGACCGGCTTCGATCAAATGTTCTGCTGCGCGGTACATGAAGTCGAAATAGTCGCTGGCTTGGTAAGCCTTGTCGTTGCCGGGTTGGCTCCAGCTGAAGCCCAGCCACTTCACCGCGTCGATGATGGCGTTGACGTATTCGGTGTCTTCTTTTTCGGGGTTGGTGTCGTCAAAGCGCAGGTGGCACACGCCACCGTACTCTTGTGCCAGGCCAAAGTTGATGCAAATGCTTTTGGCGTGGCCCACATGCAAATAGCCATTGGGTTCGGGCGGAAAGCGGGTGCGGATGGTGGCGGGGTCTGGCTGGCCCTTGGCATGGTGCGCCGCGTCCCCAGGGCTGCCCGCCCAGCGGCGGTTGGTGTAAGTGCCTTTGTCCAAATCGTTTTCGATGATCTGGCGCAGAAAGTTGCTGACTTTGTGTTCTTCGGGTGTGGCAGGGGAGGCGGGTTTGGTCATGCGGGGATTTTAGGGGGGTGTCGGGCATGGTTGACAACGAACCACCATGATATGTATCATGAGATATATCAAAGATCAATTGGTAAAAAATGTCAACTACCGCCAAAATTTTCACCACCGGCCGCAGCCAAGCGGTGAGATTACCTTTGGAATTTAGATTCGACGTGCCCGAAGTGTTCATCCGTCATGACCCTGCCACGGGGGACGTGGTGCTCTCTCGCAAACCCAGCAGCTGGCAAGGTTTGCTCGAAGCCGTGGCTTTGAACGCCAGCGAAGCGCTGTTGATCGAACGCCGCCAAACAAGTGCAAGGCGCGATCCCTTTGAAACTGTCGAAAAATGACCCAGCGTTATTTGCTGGATACCAATGTCATCAGCCACATCATGCAAGGGCGTGACGCCAAGTTGTTGGCCAAGTTGAGCAAATTGTCCATCGGACAGGCGGCTATTTCCAGCGTGACCTTGGCTGAAATTGAATATGGCATTCAGCGCAGAGGTTCTCCGACCAAGTTGAGAAACGCACTCACGCAAGTGATGTTGCACATGGACGTCTTGCCATGGGATGCCGCCGCCGCGACTTGCTATGGCGAACTGTGCAGCAGCTTGGAAACACAAGGCATCAATTTAAGCGACTTTGACATGATGATTGCCGCCCATGCTGTGGCTTTAAAGATCACTTTGGTGAGTCGAGACAAGGCTTTCGCGCACATACCCAAGCAGCGTTTGAAACTTGAAGTTTGGTAAGTGTTCGCTATGGGTTGAATCAAACCCATCCCAACCACTCATGCCAAATCAAGTTTCCCAAATAACGTGAGGGCAACAAAGTGAAGCCGCCAGCAATCACGCAAGCGCACACATACAGCGATTGCATGGTGATGCGGTGAGTCACAAAGTCTTTTTTGGCGAGTGCTCGAAACGCCACCCATAAGCTGATAAGCGTGACAGGGATTAACAGGTGAATGGCCGTGAACCCATGAACATTGGGTAAATTGAAATCCCGAATAAAGCAAGCGCTGATGGCCGCGAGGAGCATGAGGGTGGCGTAGGCATAGCCCATGGCGCGGTGCAGCCAAGGGCGCTGCACAGACCCCATACGCGCCCACAGCGCAAAGGGGCCAAGGATGACAGCGCCAATGGCGGCGGTCATGTGAACCGCGATCAGGGGTGTGAATTGCATAGGGAATTTTAAATATCTCAAGATTGACCGGCGATTAGAATAAACCCCAAATTAATCATAAGGATACGCCGTGGATTTCATGTTGCTTTTGAAAGCCGCTGTCATGGGCATCGTGGAAGGTCTGACCGAGTTTTTGCCCATTTCGTCCACCGGTCACCTCATCCTCGCGGGAGCCTTGCTGGGCTTTGACGACGAGAAAGCCAAAGTCTTTGACATTGCCATCCAAACCGGCGCGATCCTCGCCGTCATCATTGTGTATTGGGAAAAAATCAAAAGCACCGTCATTGCACTGCCCACGCAACGCTTGGCGCGTCGCTTTGCTTTGAATGTGCTGATTGCCTTTCTTCCTGCAGTGCTGCTGGGCCTCTTGTTTGGCAATGTCATCAAGGCGCATTTGTTCACGCCCACGGTGGTGGCGTCCACCTTCATCATCGGTGGCTTCATCATTTTGTGGGTGGAAGGCTGGGGTCGCAAACCCTTGCACGACGGTCACCCCGATGACCATGCGCGTATCGTCAATGTGGAGAGCATGACGCCGTTGGACGCCCTGAAGGTAGGCTTGGTCCAATGTTTGGCCATGGTGCCAGGTACAAGTCGAAGCGGCGCCACCATCATTGGCGGCATGTTGCTAGGTATGAGCCGCAAAGCAGCCACTGATTTTTCTTTTTACTTGGCCATTCCCACGCTGATAGGCGCGGGGGCATACAGCCTTTACAAAGAACGCGCTTTGCTCAGCATGGCTGATGTGCCCATGTTCGCGGTGGGCTTGTTGTTTTCTTTTCTGAGTGCGTGGTTGTGCGTGAGGTGGTTGTTGCGCTACATCGCCACCCACAGCTTTGTGGTGTTTGCCTGGTACCGTATCGCTTTTGGCATCGTGGTGTTGGCCACC
>JBILIR010000223.1:0-3629 GCA_044368955.1 Limnohabitans sp. | reverse complement strand
TGGCGTAGGCCTGAAAGCGGTCAAAGCAGAACCCAGAGCCTCTCGCACCACCGCCCAAATTTGGGCGGCTGAAAGAAAACGCATTGATGAGGTGTTGCCGCGTGACTGCCACAAAATTTGGCTGGATGAACATGGACAACGCACCACCACCGTGGAGCTTTCGCAGCGGTGGACCGGTTGGCAATCCGAGGGGCAAGACGTGGCGTTCATCATTGGTGGTGCTGATGGTTTCGATCCAGCCATTCGCAAAGACGGCAGTACCTTGCTGCGCTTGTCTGACATGACTTTGCCCCATGCCATGGTTCGAGTAGTGTTGATTGAACAACTCTACCGCTGCTGGTCCATCATGACCAACCATCCTTACCACCGCGAATGAGTGCTTTTCCTTTTGTTTATTTGGCCTCGCAAAGCCCACGCCGACAAGCCTTGCTCGATCAAATAGGTGTTGCCTACCAAGTGCTGCTGCCAAGCGATCCAGCGGCGGCCGAAGCCTTAGAAGCGGTCTTGCCTCAGGAGCCGGCACTGTTGTACGTCAAACGTGTCACCCGATTGAAAGTGCAGGCTGCCATGCGGCAGATACATCAGCAGTCCTTGCCTTTTGCGCCTGTATTGTGCGCAGACACCACTGTTGTGGTGGACAGGCAAATATTGGGAAAACCTGCAAATGCTGCACAAGCCACTGACATGCTGCGTCTTTTATCGGGTAAAGCACACGAAGTTTTGACAGCTGTCGCCATCGGTCACAATCAAGATATACAGCTTGCTTTGAGCCGTTCTCGCGTTAAATTTGCACCTATGACAGCAGCCGATATCCAAGACTACGTCGCCAGCGAAGAACCCATGGGCAAAGCTGGGGCCTATGCCATACAAGGTCGTGCCAGTGCTTTCATATCGCATGTTTCGGGGAGTTACTCGGGCATCATGGGTTTGCCCTTGTATGAAACCACCTTGTTACTCAAAAAAATCAGGGCCGTCTGAATGCAACAAGACATCCTGATCAATTGGGCACCGCATGAAAGCCGCGTTGCGGTGATTGAAAACGGCGCCTTGCAAGAAGTGCATATCGAACGTTCGCTTGAGCGTGGTTTGGTTGGCAATGTCTATCTTGGCAAGGTTGTTAGGGTGTTGCCTGGGATGCAGTCTGCATTTATTGACATTGGCTTAGAGCGCTCAGCGTTTTTGCATGTTGCGGACTTGATGAGCAGCGTTCACGCCAAACATGCAGACCCTGATGCGTCGCCCCAGCCGGTTGTGCCCATTGAAAAGCAGGTGTTTGAAGGCCAATCCATGTTGGTGCAGGTCATGAAAGACCCCATGGGCACCAAAGGCGCTCGCTTGTCTGCCCAAATCAGCATCGCAGGTCGGTTGCTGGTGTTTTTGCCGCAAGACGATCACATCGGTGTTTCGCAAAAGATACCTGCCGAGCAGCGTCAGGTTTTACGCGAGAGACTGTCGACATTGGCGCACCAAAGCGAAGCCAAAGGTGGTTTTATTCTTCGCACAAATGGTGAAGAGGCCACAGACCAAGAACTCAGCGAGGACATTGCTTATTTGCGCAAAACATGGGAACGCATTCGCGTAGCCAGCCTAAACCAACCAGCCAAGTCTTTGCTTCACCAAGATCTGAATCTTTTGCAAAGGGTGTTGCGTGATTTTGTGAGCGAAGCCACCCAAACCATCCGTATTGACTCGCGTGAGCAATTTGAAATGATGATGGCTTTTGGCAAAGAATTCATGCCTTCATCCGTTGACAAACTGGTTCACTACAAGGGTGAGCGGCCTGTTTTTGATTTGTTCATTATCGATGAAGACATTGCCTTGGCTTTGGGGCGAAGAGTCGATCTGAAATCGGGTGGCTACTTGATCATTGACCAAACCGAAGCCATGACCACGGTGGATGTGAATACCGGCGGCTTTGTGGGCGCCAAAAGTTTTGACGAAACCATATTCAAGACAAATTTAGAAGCGGCGGGTGCCATTGCCCGTCAATTGCGATTGCGCAATTTAGGCGGCATGATAGTGATTGACTTCATCGACATGCAAAGACAAGACCATCAATCAGCCGTGCTCAGTGAGTTCGCCAAACAACTTTCCAAAGATCGCGTCAAGACATCGGTCAGTGGTTTTTCCCCCTTGGGTTTGGTTGAGATGACGCGCAAGCGAACCCGAGAGTCCTTGGCGCATTTATTGTGTCAACCATGCGCGAGTTGCCAAGGTCGTGGCATTGTCAATACAGCACGCAGTGTGGCCTACAACATCCTTCGTGAAATCTTGCGTGAAGCTCGTCAATTTAACCCCCAAGAATTTCGTGTTCTGGCTTCACCTGCCGTGGTTGAGTTGCTGCAAGAAGAAGAAAGCCATCATTTGGCTGGACTGAGTGACTTTATTCGCAAGCCCATCTCCTTGATGACAGAAGTGGGCATGGGACCGGAAGACTACAACATTGTGTTGCTATGACATCAGGCTACAGCATCCCGATATTGACCTATCACCACACCGAGCAAGCCCCTCCAAAGGGTTTTCCTATGCGAAGTTTATGGGTGACGCCGTCTTCTTTTTCGGCACAAATGCATTGGCTTGCCCGTCTTGGTTACACAGGATTGGCTATGTCAGAGCTGATGCCTTATTTGCGTGGTGAAAAAAAAGGCAAGGTGGTGGGCATCACGCTGGATGACGGTTACCAAAGCAATGTTTCACATGCGCTTCCCATTTTGAAGCAATATGGTTTTAGCGCCACTTGCTATGTCGTGAGTGGACGACTTGGTCAACACAACGAGTGGGACGCGGCGCTTGGCATGGCCAAAGCCGCCTTGATGGGTGTGGAGGAGATGCGTGCCTGGGTGGACGCGGGAATGGAAGTGGGGTCGCACACTTGTAGCCATGCAGATTTAAGCCAACTTTCCTTGGCAGAGGCTCGCCATGAACTTCTGCAAAGCAAAAGCGACCTAGAGAACCTTTTGCAAAAACCAGTGACACAATTTTGCTACCCCTATGGCCATTTTTCTCCTGAGCATGAAGTCTTGGTTTCACAAGCGGGCTATGAGGCGGCTACCACGACCCATCGTGGCCGAGCTTGCGCCACCGACAGAATGACCGCACTACCAAGGGTGCCAGTGGTTCGCTCGACCTACGCGGTTCAATTTCTTCTCAAAGTTTTGACCCACTATGAAGACAGTAAAAGACTTTCTTAGGTCAGTATGTCTATTGCAATGCCTCGCTTGAAAATTGCTGTGCTACATCGCACCTTCCGCCGAGATGCGGGAGGCGCAGAGGCTTATGCGGTCGCGATTGCTCTGGCAATATCAGAGTCACATGATGTGCATGTGTTTGCCCAAGAGATGGACAACACCTTGAATGCCGTCACCTACCACCCCATTCTATTGTTTTTCAAGCGCCCCCGATGGCTTAACCAATTGTGGTTTGCCGTTGCCACATGGTGGCTTACCCGGCGCGGTTTTGATATTGTGCATTCGCATGAAAACACTTGGCATGGACAGGTTCAAACTATCCATGTCTTGCCCATGCGTTGCAAGGCGATTGAAGATTTACCATTGCTTCAACGCTTGAACCACGGCTTTAAGCAGTTGACCAGTCCTCGTATCTGGACTTACAGCGCTTTAGAGTTTTTT
>JBILIR010000222.1:0-3634 GCA_044368955.1 Limnohabitans sp. | reverse complement strand
AGAGGCCACGCTGGAGTGGAACGACTCGGCGGTGGAGGGCAGCTTTCGGTTTTTGCGCCGGGTGTGGAACTTCGCTTTCAAGCACGAAGCTGTTCTCAAGGCCGCGACCGCTGGCAACTTGAGCCAAGCCAGCTGCCGCAAAGAGGCCACCGACCTGCGCCGCGATGTGCACCTGACGCTCAAGCAAGTCAGCTATGACTACGAGCGCATGCAATACAACACCGTGGTCTCGGGCTGCATGAAACTGCTCAATGCCTTGGAAGACTTCAAAACCGATGGCAGCCCGGGTGACCAAGCGGTGCTGTGCGAAGGCACCTCGGTGTTGTTGCGCATGCTTTATCCCGCTTGCCCCCACATCAGCGCCCATTTGTGGGCGGAGCTGGGCTACGCCGCCCGCACCGGCGACTTGCTCGACGCGGCTTGGCCCAGCGTGGACGAGAGCGCCTTGCTGCGCGACGAGATTGAACTCATGCTGCAAGTCAACGGCAAATTGCGCGGCTCTATTTCGGTGCCCGCCTCGGCCAGCAAAGAAGACATTGAACAAGCGGCTTTGGCCAGTGAAGCCTTTCAAAAACAAGCCCAAGGCGCGGCACCGAAAAAGGTGATCGTGGTGCCGGGGCGTTTGGTCAACATAGTGGTTTAAACATGATGAAACGCCGCGTATTTGTCTCCAGTGCTTTCTTGATGGGTTTAACCGCCTGTGGGTTTCAGTTGCGCCAAGCCCCCAACTACCCGTTTCGCACCCTCTACAGCGGACTGCCTGAAGCCTCGGTATTTGGTCAAGAACTCAAGCGAAATATTTCAGCTTCTGGGAGGGTAGAAGTCATCAGCGACCCCAAGCAGGTCGAGCGTGCCGATGTGATTTTTGATTTGCTGCTGGAGTTGCCTGAGAAAGTCATTCTCAGCCGAACCTCGGCAGGTGCGGTCAGAGAGTTTCAGCTGCGTTTTCGTATTCGCTTCAAGTTGCGAACTCGTGACGGTATTGAGTTGATCCCAGACACCGAGCTGGTGCAAGAGCGAGACATCAGCTTTAACGAAACTGCCGCATTGTCCAAAGAAACCGAAGAAGCTTTGCTCTACCGCGATATGCGCTCAGACTTGGTGCAGCAGGTGTTGCGCCGACTCGCTGTCGTGCGCATGCCCTAGCCTGAAACCCCATGCAACTCTCCCCCCAACGTCTGAGCGAGCAACTGCCCCAAGAGTTGCGTTCGCTCTACACCTTGCACGGGGATGAGGCTTTGCTGTTGCAAGAGGCGGCTGATGCGATCCGCGCAAGTGCCAGGCAACAAGGTTTTTCAGAGCGTCATGTGTTCGCCGTGGCTGGCGCCCACTTCGATTGGGGTGAGGTGGAATCAGCCACCTCGGCCATGAGTTTATTTGCCGACAAGCAGCTCATAGATATCCGTATACCCTCAGGCAAGCCCGGCAAAGACGGCAGCGAAGCTTTGCAGCGCATTGCACAGGCTTGTGTGGGCAATGACGGTGTGTTGGTCTTGTTGTCTTTGCCGCGTTTAGACAAAACCGCCAAATCTTCTGGCTGGTTCACCGCCTTGGAGGCACATGGCATCAGCGTGCAAATCGAGCCCATAGAGCGAGCTGCCTTGCCCGCTTGGATTGCCCAGCGCTTGGCGCAGCAACAACAACGGGTTCGCCCTGGCGAAGAAGGTCAGCGCAGCTTGCAGTTTTTTGCCGACAGGGTGGAGGGCAATTTGCTGGCCGCTCATCAAGAAATTCAAAAGCTTGCTTTGCTGTATCCGGCGCAAGAGTTGAGCTTTGAGGACATTGAAAACGCTGTGTTGAATGTGGCGCGTTTCAATGTGTTCAAGCTCAGCGAAACGGTTTTGGCCGGTCAACACCTGCGTGTGCAGCGCATGTTGGATGGACTGCGGGCCGAGGGCACTTCCGAGGTCTTGGTGCATTTCGCTTTGGCCGAGGACATTCGTGCCTTAAAGCGCGTCAAAGACGCAGTGGCCAGTGGCCGACCCTTGCCGCAGGTGTTGCGTGAGCAGCGCATATGGGGACCCAAAGAGCGTTTGTTCGAGCGGGTTTTGCCCCTGTTGTCCCCCGCAGCCATGGACCGCTTGCTGAGCGCTGCGCACCAAGTGGACGGCGTGGTCAAAGGCTTGCGCTTTGCACAGTGGCCGACCGACAGCTGGCAAGCCTTGGGTCGCTTGGCCTTTATGCTGAGCAAAGCCTGTCAACCGGCTTGATGTGCATCTCTGCCAAAATCCAGCCATGAACGCCGCCGCCACCATCCCCGAACTCATGCGCACCTTGGGCCTGCAAGCGCGTTGCGCGGCCGCGGGCATGGCACGGGCCACAGCGGCGCAAAAAGCCCAAGCCTTGCGGGTGCTGGCGCGTTTGCTGCGCGAACACACCGCTGCTTTGCAAACCGACAACGCCAAAGACCTGAGCCGCGCCCAAGCCGCCGGTTTGGCCGCACCCATGGTCGATCGCCTGAAGCTCTCGCCGCAAACGCTTGAAACCTGCGCCTTGGGTTGCGAACAGCTGGCATCCATGCCCGACATCATTGGCAGCATCAGCGGCATGAGCCAGCAGCCCAGCGGTATTCGGGTCGGGCAAATGCGCGTGCCCATTGGCGTGTTTGGCATGATTTACGAGAGCCGCCCCAACGTCACCATTGAAGCGGCGTCGTTGGCCATCAAGAGTGGCAACGCTTGCATCTTGCGCGGTGGCTCTGAGGCGATCGACTCCAACAAAGCCTTGGCTGCGCTGGTGCAACAAGCCTTGGCCGAAGCCGGTTTGCCCACCGATGCGGTGCAACTCGTGCCCACCACCGACCGCGCAGCGGTGGGTGAACTCATCACCATGCCCGCCTATGTGGACGTGGTCATCCCGCGCGGCGGCAAGGGCTTGATCGAGCGCATCAGCCAAGACGCCAAGGTGCCGGTCATCAAACATTTGGACGGCAACTGCCACACTTATGTGGACGACCCGTGTGATCTGGACATGGCGCTCACCGTGGTGGACAACGCCAAAACACAAAAGTACAGCCCTTGCAACGCCACAGAAAGTTTGCTGGTGGCGCGTGGCGTGGCGGCGGCGTTTTTGCCGCGCATCGGCCAGGTGTTTGCCAACAAGGGCGTGGAAATGCGCTGCTGCTCCGAGGCCAAAGCCTTGTTGCAAGGCGTGAAAGGCGCGGTGCTGAAAGACGCCACCGAGCAAGATTGGTTCGAGGAATATTTGGCGCCCATCATCAGCATCAAGGTGGTGGACGGCTTGGACGCGGCCATCGCCCACATCAACCACTACAGCAGCCACCACACCGACGCCATCCTCACGCTGAACCATGTGCACAGCCAGCGCTTCATGCGCGAGGTCGATTCGGCCAGCGTCATCGTCAACGCCAGCACCCGTTTCGCCGATGGCTTTGAGTACGGCTTGGGTGCCGAGATTGGCATTTCCACCGACAAATTCCACGCCCGTGGGCCGGTGGGCATTGAGGGCCTCACCTCGTTGAAGTATGTGGTGTTGGGGGCGGGGGAAGCTCGGGGTTGATACGGTGTTGCAGATTGAGGGGTGTCACTGCGAGTATTAGCGTGGCAATCCCAGTGAGGCGGGTGCTTGAATCAAAGTCCTGAGTCTTCGCCTTCATCATTGCTTTTTCTTTGGC
>JBILIR010000221.1:0-3637 GCA_044368955.1 Limnohabitans sp. | reverse complement strand
GAACTGGGCAATATTGCTGATCACTGCGGCTTGAACACCATTGTTTTGAATCAGTACACCGCCGTCCCTGAACGGTGCTGCCTGCTGCCAATAAAGTTCAATGAACTTCTCACCCAATCTGCGGTGAGGGACAGCCAAGGGTTGGTCATCGTCCCGACCGGATTCAACAGCAATATCTGCGATGGCGATCAATAGGGCGTACTTGTAACTGGCGGTGAAGTCCCCCTCAGCAAACAACCTCTGAATTTTGTTGAGGAAGGCAAGCTGAAACTCTGGATTCACCGTTTGCTCCAGTAATCAGCATTGTCGGGGATGATCCAGCGTACCCCGCCCCGGGCATCTGGTACGTCCCCTGTGTATCTGGGTATCAAGTGGATATGAAGGTGAGGGACAGTCTGCCCAGCCGCAGGGCCATCGTTGATGCCGACGTTATAGCTGTCTGGTTTGAACTCTGCGTCCACACTTGCCTTGGCTATTTCAAGCAACCCGAGTAAGTCCAGCTTTTCATCTGCAGTTAGGGTGAAGAAGGAATCAACATGCCGGCGAGGGATCACCAAGGTATGCCCGGGCGAGATTGGGAAGCCATCCTTGATGACCACGCCATGCTGGCTTGTATGGATGATGCGCTGGGCTGGAAGGGTGCAAAAGGGGCAGGTAGACATACATCAATTCAACCATAGCAATTGACCGATACGAACAATTTGGCTAATATCATATTATGAAATACAGGTGTTAAATGCTAAGTGATGTAGGTGTTCATGTAACTGGATCTAGGGTCACAACGGCCCGGCAAGCAGGTGCGCTAGGCGCACAACAGCTTATGTTTGTCCAAGGCGTATTTAAGGGTAAAACACAACGTCAAGCCTATAGAGAAGCGTATCCCAATGACCGCAGTACTGACAGAAACATCGCAGTGACAGCGAACAGACTGCTGCATTCCCCAAAAATACAAACATTTATCCAATGTGTCACCGACACTGCCGATGAAAAGATTCTCGAAGACAAAGCACGGACACGCAGGTTTGTGTTCAAGGAACTGTTCGCACTAAGCAAACAGGCCAAACAGGAACGTACCCAAATAAAAGCACTGGAACTTCTTGGGAAGTCCTGCGGGGTTTTTGAACCCAAGCTGGAGGACACCGTGGATAACCCGTCAAAGGCAACGTTGAAAAAGGCATTGACCGAACGCATGCGGTTGATCAATGAGGTGTGATGCTGCCAATGCTCTTTCCAGTCGCCACTGTTTAAAAATCAGCCGACTTTCTGACCCTTCATGTAGGGTGGTAGCCACAAGACTTTTCAGGGTCTTGTGGCGCACACACTCCGCCTCAAATAAGATTTAATACTTTATAAATATTTCCACCATGCTCAGGTGTGGTGGGCAGTAGGTCATTGATAAAACGTGATCACTACACAGGTAAGTTGTCATCGTCTTTTTCCCACTTTGGCCCTTTACCCTTGCTAGTGAAAATCTGGGCCATCGTCTTCATTTTCTTGGTTTTAATTGGAATCGAAATGCCATACATCTCAGCAAACTCGATGGGGTTCTCAACGATTAGAGCCTTGACTATCGGGTAGCAAGGGCTTTTTATGACAGGGTCATTTGTTTTTTCAAAATGCGAAGTGATTTTTTTCCCAAGCTTCAGGCGATCGACTTTTTTGATTTTTGGAGAGGGCATTGAGAGACCATATTTCTGCGCAACATTTTTGTGGAAATCATTTTGTCTATCAGCAAATTTCTGTTTGTTACCCTTCAGGCCGTTACCCAACAATTGAGTGGGAGTGACACAGAAAAATATTGCGTGCATATGGGGATTTGATTCATCTAAATGCACTTCAGCAGACATGATTTCAGCAGGTTTGAAGACTCTTGATCCCCACTTTAAGCATTCCTCAAAGTAACTCTTGTGGTCAATGTCATTCCGATGAATTGGCAACGAAAACATAACCTCAATCGCTAAGACAGCATCACTTCTTATGCGTCTGCCGACATTAGTTTGATATGTGCTTATTGAGTTTTTGACAATAGACAACGTGTGACTTGAACTGTGTTTTTCAAGCAAAGAATAATTTTCTTTCATCAATTTTGGGTTGATATTGCCTAAAACACCAAGCTCAGCTTGAATCTCTCTCTTGTTGTGTTTGAGCGCACTTCTTAATTGATAAATACTCTTTATAGAACTGATGCGAAAGACGAATGAACTTTGTTTTTGTTTGTTACTGATAGCCATTAATGTCTCCAAGGATTGAAGAGGCTACCCATGCAATCTTCTAGGCATGAGGACTCACCCCTTATGTCGCAAGCAAACCTACAGTACCTTTGACAACTAGCGGTTTCGGTTGTCTCCATTCATCTCCCATTGAAATTGGAAGTCCGCGAAAAAATGATTGCTTTGCCCATAGCAATCTCACGAAGGGATACGGGGTTGCTGTTGAACCGTTCCCTTGCGTTGGCAAGACGCTGTTGTAACTGTGTATGAATCTTAAGATAGAAATTTTTTTTTAGTTTATCGATCCATTTAAGTTGAAATTTTTATTCATATTTGCGACAGCGTTTAAACGTGAATTAGCTGATGCAGATATGTGAGTCGGTTTAAACGAAATTCCTTCGTTGATTAGTCTCATTTTTATGCGTTTAAACAGACTAGGAAGTGGCTGTAAACATGGTGGTTGGTCAGCCTAATTTCAGTGCAAGGTCATTGGCTTTGAAGTGTGTGTACCGTTGAAGCATCGCTAGAGTCTTATGCCCACTGATTGAGCCAACTTCAAAAGTGTTCAACCCCTTTTCAAACAAACGGGATACAGCTTCGTGGCGCAAGTCGTGAAACCGCAGGTTCTGAAGCATTCCGTCAGGGCTACAAGCCTTTGCCTTTTGAACTGCAATCAAAAATGCCGACCGGATGCTGCCGAGCTTGACTGTGAACATTCGACCTGAAATTGACCTTGGCAGGTTTCGTAACGCCGCTATTGCCCGGGTCGACAGCGGCACAGTCCTAGCTTGACCGTTCTTAGTATCCGGCAGAAAGATAGTCCGCTTGTCCAAGTCCACATGCTTCCACAGCACCCCCGCTAGCTCACCAAACCGCATTCCTGTCTCAATAGCCAGCACTACAAAGGAATGCAAATAATGCGCTCCTGACGCAGCGCAGGCGGTCAGTAGGGCTTCTTCTTCCCCGGCCTCCAAACGCCGAGTTCTTGGCTTGCCGGGCTTAGGCATTCTGATCTGCCTAACCGGGTTTGATACCGCCATGCCCCATTCTTTTCGGGACTGCTCAAACACCACACTCAGGAACGCCAACTCAAGCCTTACGGTATTGTTTGACACCTCCGCCAAACGTTGGTCACGGTATTTGGCAACTACTTCACCCGTGATTTTGTCCATGAACAAATCTGCAAGCTTAGTTTTCATCATCTGCGCGGCCCGGTAACGCTCCTGTGAGTGACCCTTCTTGGACGGTGTGACTTCGGCAACGTAACGCTCCAGCATCGGCCTCAAGCGCGGCATAGTCTGCTTTGGGGCTAACGTACCAAGGTCAAGTTGGGATTCAATGTTGCGCGACCACTTGAGTGCGTCAGCTTTGGTGTTGAACGTTTTGACAACAGGGTTATGATCTTTCCTGTGAACCCTTGCCTGCCA
>JBILIR010000220.1:0-3646 GCA_044368955.1 Limnohabitans sp. | reverse complement strand
AATCGGGTATTGAACCTCTGGCACACCACATTCACCAGCCGTCACGCCTTCGGGCAGCTGCTGGGGTTTGTGCACGATACCGGTCAGCGGGTCGTACTGCACATCTTTGAGGTACATGGCCAGCACCGCGTCCATGCTCTTGGCGTGGTTGTCAAACCAAATGGCTAGCTCACTGGTCAGTTGACGCACCAAGGACAGGTTGTTGTCGGCTTGGCCACGGCGCAACGCTTCACGCATGACTTTCAAAATCATGTCGTGTTCGTCGGAGTGGCAGCCACCTGGCCCAAATGCGCTGTCTTTCATCCACTTGTCTTCGCCACCAAAATGGCTTTCGGTGTGGGCTATCAGGTCGGTGAAACTTTGCAACAACTGAGCGTCGGGTGCCAGCTCGGTGGCAGCCAGCATATCGACGAATTCACGGTGCGTTTCGTCCATTTTGTCCATGTTCATCACCAAGTCATCGGACCAGGTGAGGGTGGGTTGGCGCTCTTGGGTGGTGGTATCGGTCATGGTGGATTAATTGGAATCTGACCCCAATTATCGGTCAATCGCGGACATCGGCCACGACGTTGCTGCCGAAATCCCCCCGCGCCAAAAAGGCCAACAACCTGGCGGCTGCGTCGGCGGGTGAGGTGAGCGAGCCGCTTTGCTTTAGTTGGATGAAGTTGCTTTGGTCGGGAAAGCCCGTGGGGTTGCCAGAGCGCAAGTCGGTTTGCATATCGGTGTCTATCACCCCAGGGGCGATGGACACCATCTGTGCGGGGTTGCTCAGCAAGGCCTCATCCAGCGCCGCGCTTCGGCTGAAATGGTCCAAACCCGCTTTGGTGGCGCAATACACCGCGCTGGCGGCCATGGCACGTCGCCCCAAGCCCGAGGAAATTTGCAAAACCTTACGCTTGGCCGGCCATGCACGGGTGGCTTGCAAAAACACCTGTGTCAGCAGAATGGGTGCGGCCAAGTTGATGGCCAAGGCCTGCTGCACGCTTTTGGCGGTGGCTTGCTCAATCGGCCCCAAGTGGCCAATCACCCCAGCGTTGTTGATCAAGTGGGCATGGCTGAAGGTTTGGCCCTGAAGCGTTTGCAACCAAGCCTTGAGTTTGTCCGCCACGGCTTCGGGCTGCGCCAAATCAGCTTGCCATTGGATGAGGGTGGTGCCGTTTTTGTGTGCGAGTGTGGTTAAAGCCTCTGAGCTTCCACGTGAAATGCACAGCAGGGTGTGATGGGGCGTGCACAGCTGCTCGGCCATGGCCAAGCCCATGCCGCGGGATGCGCCGGTGAGGATGGTGAGTTGTGTCATAGATATGCTGCTTTCTTTTTTTTTGCTGTCATTGCGAGGAGCTGTCATTGCGAGGGGTTGTCATTGCGAGGAGCGTAAGCGACGCGGCAATCAAGGGATTGCTTCGCTACGCTCGCAATGACAGCTCCTCGCAATGACGATTAATTGGGATCTGACCCCAATTAACGGGTAATTGGAATCTGACCCCGATTAATTGGTGGGTGAAGGCAAGTGTATGGGCGTGCAGCATGAGGCGGGGGCTGCGGTTTTGCACTTCCAGTGGCGCGTAAAGCCTATCGCCCCAAATCGGATGACCGGTGGCTTGCAGATGCACCCGCAACTGATGGGTGCGGCCGGTCAGGGGTTGCAACTCCAGCAAGGAGCCCGTCCCCTCAGCATAGTGAGCGATGCAGCGCCAACGTGTTTGGCTGGCTTGTCCAGCGGGGGCGATGATGCGCAAAGGACGTCGTTCCCAGTCGGCTTGAATGGGCAAATCGATGGTCTGCCAGTCTTCACGCACGGGCATCAAACCTTCCACCCAAGCCATGTAAGTTTTTTCCACTTGGCGAGCCTCAAACGCCATGCTCAGTTGGCGTTGTGTATCTGTGTTGAGTGCAAACAGCATCAGCCCCGAGGTGGCTTGGTCTAGGCGATGCACGACCAAGGCTTGGGGAAAACGTTGTTGCACCCGTGACAGCAAACAGTCTTGTTTATCCGGCCCACGGCCCGGTACGCTCAACATGCCAGCGGGTTTGTCGACCACCAACAGATCGTCGTAAGCGTGAAGGCACTGCCAATCGCTCAGGTCTGCCATTGCGCTAAAGCGGTACGCACATCGGCCAGCACGGTGTCGCTGTCGCAAGCCACCACTTTGCGAAGTGGCATCCCGCGCAGCCATGTCAATTGACGCTTAGCAAGTTGTCGGCTGGCTGCAATGCCGCGCTCTCGCATCAAACGCATCGCGGTAGCCAAGGGAATGCCTTCTTCGATATCGTTGAGCGCCTCCCACGCTTGGCGGTAACCCACGCAGCGCATAGAGGGCAAATCGGCTTGCAAATCGCCGCGGGAACGCAAGGCTTTCACCTCGTCAACCAAGCCGTGTTTCAGCATGGCGTCAAAGCGTTGCTCGATGCGTTGGTGCAGCCATTTGCGGTCTTGGGGTTCCAAGGACAGCAAAGCAACACGCGGCCCAGCCACCCGTGTTGTCCCAAAAAACGATGACAAAGGCTTGCCAGTGATGCGCCACACCTCCAAGGCCCGAGCGATGCGCTGCGAATCATGGGGCGGTAAGCGTTGCGCGGTGGGTGGGTCGACCAAAGCCAACTCGGCGTGCAGCGCTGGCCAGCCTCGGTCATAGGCTTCTTCTTCGATGTCTGCACGGATGGCAGGATCGGCCAAAGGCAAGTCGTCCAAGCCCTCTATCAAGGCCTTCACATACAACATGGTGCCACCCACCAGCAGAGGCAATTTGCCTCTGCCGCGTATGTCAGTGATCAAGGCCGTGGCGTCACGCGCAAAGTCTGCCGCGCTATAGCTTTGCGCGGGGTCACGAATATCGATCAAGTGGTGCACCACCGCTTGCCGCTCGGCGAGCGTGGGCTTGGCTGTGCCTATGTCCATGCCTTGGTAGACCAAAGCCGAATCGACGCTGATGATTTCAAGCGGCCACTCTGCGGCCAAGGCCAAAGCGATGGCTGTCTTGCCACTGGCAGTCGGTCCTACCAGCGCCAAGGCGTCCCACGAAGGGAACAACTCAGTCGGCTTGGACAGGTTCACCATGCCACTGCACCAAGGTCCAGGCGGTCAAGGCCAAAGCAACGCCCCAAAACGCAATGCCATGCGCCAGTGGGAACAAGGTGCCGTCAATGCTGTGGCTGAGCCACAAGCCTGTGCCAAACGCCGCCACCATCATCAAAAAACCATTCATCGCCGAAGCCGCACCCGCCGACAAAGGGAAGGGGCCGACCGCGCCGCTTTGCCCAATCGGTTGGTGTACGCCATGCGCCAGCACCATGGGGTACATGCTCAACACCAAGCCCAGAGCGCTAGGTTCACCGCCGTAAACCATCCAACACAAAGACATGCCGCTGCCCAAGCTGAAGAGCCCCGCCAAGGCGATGGTCTTGCGCATACCGATGTGGCGCAACAAAAACCGACAGACGATGGTGCCCGTGATGTAGACCACCGACATGGACGCCAATATCCAACCCAGCTGCAAGCCAGTCAGGTGCAGCACCTCAATGAAGATGAACGATGAACTGGCAAGGTAGGTAAACAGTGCACCATAAGCGGCAAGGGACAACAAAGCAAATGCGCGAAACGTGGGGTGACGCAGCACCTCGCCCCAGATACGCAACATGGTGGGCAGGT
>JBILIR010000068.1:0-7359 GCA_044368955.1 Limnohabitans sp. | reverse complement strand
GGGGTTGTGGGTGACAAACAAAACTGTGGTGCGGTTCTGTGTGCAGACATCGCGCAGCAGGGCAAACACGCTGTCTGCGCTTTGGGAGTCCAAGTTACCTGTGGGTTCATCTGCCAACACCAAAGAGGGTTGCATGGCCAAGGCTCTGGCCACCGCCACACGCTGCTGCTGCCCCCCTGACAAATGCGAGGCTTGTGAATGCAGCCAAGGTGTCAAGCCCACCAAGCCCAACAAATCTGTAGCGCGTTCAACCATGGCGGATGTAGCCAAACCCGCGTCGCCAAACAGGGGTATCATCACGTTCTCGAGGGCAGTAAACGCCGACAGCAAATGGTGGTATTGAAAAACAAACCCAATGCTGTGGCCTCGCAAATCGGTGAGTTTGGTGTCATTGAGCGAGGTGGTTTCTACGCCTTTGATGCGTAAGCTACCCGAGGTGGGTCGGTCCAGCAAACCGATGGTGTTGAGCAGGGTACTTTTGCCCGAACCTGAGGGTCCCATCACTGCGCAAAATTCGCCAGGGTATAGCGTGAGATCAATGCCGTGCAAGATCTCGGTTTCATTAGGCTCACCGATGTTGAACGATTTGCGAATCCCCTGCAGTTGTAAAACTGCAGCTTCAAGGGGTTGCGATGCGCCTAGGTTCATCCTCGTATCGCCACCACAGGGTCCAACCTGGCCGCTCGCAAGGCGGGTGCATACGCTGACAACAAGCCGGTGAGGGTGGCCAGCAACAAGGTTTGCAACAACAAGGGTGTGTCAAACGTTAATGCGAACATGACGCTGCCATCGGCGTTGCGCATAAAGTGTTGCCACAAATACAGCGCTGTGGCACCTATGCCCGAACCCAGCAAGGCACCGCCCAAGCCCAGCAAGCCGCCTTGCAATAAAAAAACTCGCAACACCTGACCGCGGGTGATACCCATGGCCCGCAAGATGCCAATTTCTCTAGAGCGTTGAACCACCGAGACCACCAACACACTGGCGATGCCAAACCCAACAGACAGCGCTACAAAAAATCGAATAGCGGTATTGGCTGTGGTTTGTGCTTTCACTGCAGTGAAAAACTGCTCATTGGTTTTCATCCAACTGTCGGCTTGTAATCCTGTCAGGGCATGGATGGTTTGCGCCATGCGTTCAGCTTGATAGACATCATGCATGACCACATCAATGACAGTGGCGCCGCCTGTCAAGTCAAACAAGCTTTGGGCATTGCGAAAAGACACAAAAGTGTTTCGGCTGTTAGCTCCCTTGTTGCCTAAGTCGAAAATTCCCACCACGGTCAGCATGAGTTGCCTGCCATTGGCCGCTGATAAACGCAGTTTGTCACCCACGCTCAAACCTAAATCGAGTGCTAACTCGGTGCCAATCACAATGCTTTCGCTGGTGATGTTGGCTTGGCCTTGGACCATTTTGTCGTGCAGGGGAATGACTTGAAAGTACACGGCGGGTAACACACCCGTCACAGTCACTGCACGACTGGCCTCACCGCGTAACGCCAAGGCAGAACCCGACACCGAGGGGGACACCACTTTCACTTCCACCATGGCTGCAAGTTGCTGCATCAGTTGTTGCCATTGGTCTATGCCTTTGAAACGCTGAAGAGGCACTTGCAGCAGGGTCAGCAGCGTGACACCGTTCACGGGTTCGCGTAAGGGGCGAGCGATTTCTTTGGGTGTCAGCAGCTGAATGTGCGCTTGCCCTGTCAGCACACGGTTGACGAAATTGCTTTGCATACCCGTCAGCAGCGCCGACATGAACACAATGACTGCAACGCCAATTGCTATGCCCATGACAATGAACGCGGTTTGCACCCTGCCTTCTTGTAAAAACCGGATGGCCACCACCCACTCAAACGGCTGCCACTCAGACAGTTTCATGGGTTTTTCACACGCAAGCGTGAACCCGCATGTATACCTGCCTCAGCAACGGGTACCAAGCGTTCACCTGCTTGCAGACCGCTCAATACTTCGGCGATGTTTTTGCTTTGCAAACCCACAACCACGGGAACCTGAATCGCTTCTTGGTTTCGAACCACCAGCACCCAAGGCAGTACTTTGTCCGAGTTATGCAGCGCGGTCATTGGTATGTGCAGTGCAGCGCTTCGTTTGGCGACTTCAATATCCACCGAAACCGTCATGTCTTGTGTCAAAAAAGCAGGTATATGAAGTACTTTCAAGCGAACCTCGACCGAACCGCGCAGCGGGTCTACACCTGGGTTGATGAACATCACTTCAGCTGGAAAGAGTTGATCGGCAAACGCATCGGCACTCGCCAATGCGATTTGTCCTACGTGTACCCAGCGCAGGTTTTTTTCATCGATGTTTACCACCAACTCGGTCGCACCATCGGGAGACAAGACCAACAACACCTTGCCTGCTTGCACACCATCGCCGGCTTCTACATTGCGTGCAATCAAGATGCCGCTACGCGGTGCGAGGATGCGGGTGTAAGCCAGCTTGGCTTGCGCTGTACCTAAACTGGCAAGCGACTGCTGAAGCACCGCATTTGCATTCGCAACCTCGGTGCCTGAAGCCTGCACGCTACGCCATTGCTGTTGGTTGATGAGCACTTGCGCCTTGGCCAGTCTGACTTGTCGCTCGGCCTCTTCTTTGGCCGATGCACCCACAAACGCTTGCTCATACAACTGTTGTGTGCGTTTAAAGGTGTTCTCGGCACTTTGCAAATTGGTTTGCGCTTGCGACTGTGCCAGCGCTGCCACGGGTTCACTCAGTTCGTGCAATTGCCGCAAATGGGTCTGGGCTTGTGCGACCGAGGCCAAGGCTTGTTGCAAACCCGCTTGCGCTTCGCGGCTCTCCAAGGTCAGCAACAACTGGCCTTGCTTGACATGCTCACCTTCGTGTACCGCTACCGTCATGACGGTAGAGGTGATTTGGGCGCTCACATCAATGCGGTGCGGACTTTGTACATGACCGCTGGCCACCAAGGTTTGCACCATGTCGCCAACGGTCACGGTGTCTGCTGTGATCTCAGGACCTAGCCACCAGCGTTGGTAGGACAGCGTTAAATCCAACACCACACATATGGCTAAACCGCCGAACCACCATCGTTTGCTCATCAGGTTTGCATCAGTCCGCTTGAAACGCTGCCAACACCTTGCCAGCAACAAACGATTCTTCGGCTTTCACATAGATGGCACTCAAGTGCCCATTGGATGGCGCTTCAATGTCAATCGATGCCTTGACCAGCACCACGGTTGCCAAGGTCTGTCCTTTGACAACGGCCACCCCCACACCCACAGCCCATGAATCAAGCAGGGCTTCTACATCAGCAGCCACACCATCCCACGCCGCATCGAGCAAAACAATGTCACTCATGCTGCTTGCTGAGTCATGATGAGGGTGTTCATCAGGGCTTGTGCAGCCTTGATGATATGGTCGATTTGGGGAATGACAAATTGTTCCAAGGGGCGACTGTAGGGAATCGGCACATTAGGCACAGCCAAGCGTTTGATGGGCGCTTTCAAGCGCAAGGTGTCCAAATTTTCTGCAATCAAGCCAGCCATTTCGCCTGTCAAACCAAAACCCAAATAGTCCTCATCGGCAACCAACAAACGTCCTGTCTTGCGAACGGACTTCAAAACAGTGTCGGTGTCCAAGGGAACCAAGGTTCGCAAATCAATCACCTCAGCATGAATGCCTTGTTCTTCCAATTCATTCGCAGCCAACAAGGCTTTTTGCGCCATTTGGCTGATGCTGACGATGGTGAGATCTGTACCCTCTTTCATGATCTTGGCTTGGCCAAAGGGAATGGTGTACGAGTCTTCAGGCACCGCGTTGCTGCTGCCACTCAGGTAGGACATCCATGGCAAACCCATGATGCCCTTGTGGTACATGAACATGACGGGGTTGTCGTCACGTATGGCTTGAATCATCAAGCCCTTGGCGTCATAAGCGTTGGAGGGAACGACTACTTTCAACCCTGGCATATGCGCAAACGTGGCGTACAAGCACTGCGAGTGTTGCGCGGCATCGCTGTAGCCGCCGCCAATGGCGGTGGTCAGCACGACTGGTAGCTTCACATGGCCACCCGACATATAGGTATTTTTGGCCAAGTGGTTGTAGATCTGGTCCATGCACACACCGAAGAAGTCGACGAACATCAGCTCAACAATCGGTCGTAAACCAGCAGCAGCTGCACCCGTGGCCGCACCAATGAATGCCGTCTCTGATATCGGTGTGTCCATCACGCGGTCTTTGCCAAATTTATCCAACAAGCCACCGGTAGCGCCAAAAATGCCACCATAGCTGCCAATGTCTTCGCCCATCACAAACACATCGGGGTTGCGTGTCATTTCTTGCGCCATGGCTTCCGAGATGGCTTGTGCCATGGTCAATATACGGTTGGTTTTCATACGGGTGTCCGGTTAGTGGCGTGATCAGGCACAAAGACATGGTGCAAAGCGTCTGCACCCTCTGGGTAGGCGCTTTGTCTGGCGAACGTAAAAGCTTTGTTCACCGCGTCATGGGTTTTTTTCACCAAGGCAATTTCCTCTGCGTCTGTCATGAACGCTTTGTCTTTCAATAGGAAAGCCAGCTTGGGGATGGGGTCGTTCACCCGCAAACGACTCACCTCATCTTTAGGTCGGTAGGTCTCAGGGTCCCCTTGGAAATGGCCAAAGTAGCGATCGGTTTTCACTTCGATCAAGCTGGGACCTTCGCCACGACGTGCACGGGTGATGGCAGGGGCGACCGACTCGAACACATGCAGCGCATCGTTTTCAGCCACCCGAATGCCTGGTATGCCATAGCCTGCTGCTCTGTCGCTGACCCAATCGATGGAGGTGGCTTTTTGCTTGGGCACAGAGATGGCCCATTGGTTGTCTTCACACACAAAAATCACGGGCAACTTCCACAGCGCAGCCAAATTCATGGATTCATGAAATGAACCTTGATTCGCAGCGCCTTCGCCGAAGAAAGCCACCGACACCCAGTTCTTTCCCATTTTTTTAGCGGCCAGTGCAGCACCGCAGGCAATGGGCATGCTGGCACCGACGATGCCGCTGCAACTGAACTTATGCGCGTTGTCAAACAAATGCATATGACCACCTTTGCCTTTGCCCAGTCCCGTGACTTTGCCAAACATCTCGGCGGTCATGGTGTCCAAGGGCACGCCCTTGGCAATGGCAAAGTGGTGCGGCCTATGCGTACCCACCACTGTGTCCTCATCATTCAAGTGCGCACAAATGCCCACCGCTACCGGCTCTTGCCCTGCAGCCAAATGCATCTCACCAGGAACAGGACCCGCACCAATGTCAAACGCCAAACCCTTTTGGATGGCAGGAGGCAACTTGCCTTCCATGTAAGCCGCCGCCATTGTCTCTTCATAGAAGCGAATTTGGTGCATCTTTTCAAACATCCACAACAGCTTTTCTTTACCGATTTGCATTGCGTTCTCCAGTTAGGGTGAATTCAATGTAGGTGAGTTATGTGCTTTGCAATTGATCTGTATCAATCAAAGCACGATGATCACAGCTATGCTTATTCACATAACAACAATAGTTTGAGAAAAGCATGAATTTCATCAGGTGGCTACGCTGCACCGCCATCTGTGTGTTCATCACGCTGATGCAATGTGTTCCAAATGCATGGGCGGTAGAAAAATTGACTTTATGGCCGACGGTTTTCTTTCTTCGTGGCCAAGACCTTTGTCAGTATCAAGATGCTTATGGAAGTTCACGCAATGAAATGGTGAACCAAGCCATGGGGCATTTGAAAGGCTTGATCTCTTTGGGGGTGAATGCGCCTGAGGCGGTATACGCTATCAAGAAAATGGATGAGTTGGTAGACAAAAACAGGGCCATGGCCACCGAAGGCGTGGGCATGGACATCACGCTTGAGGCCACGCTCAAAGCCTCGGTCAATGCCTTGTCGCGCAATATCAACCCGCAAAACACACGGCTGGAGTTCGCCAACCCAGGCAGCGCTTCCCAAATCATGGAGGGTGTCAAAAACAACCAGCGCTTTGACACCACGAATGAGGCCATGCTCAGCAAAGTCAAGGGCTTTGTATGGGGGACCTACAGCTATGCCCCAGGATGCCGAGGCGATGTCTTGGTCACCATCCATGTGGTCTTGCCCAAGGGGGAGTCGGTGAGTTTTCAAGACCAAGGCAGACCTGAGACCGTGATGCGAAAGTTGGGTTTGCAAATGGTGCGCCATTTCCAAAAAACCAGTTTCCCCACCATGATCATCATGGGCAACCGAATCTTGGTGTTGGTGGGGGCGCCGGGCTCTTTCATCAACCAAGCGCCCAACCCAGGCATCGCCAGAGAGGCCTGCAAAATGGTGCAAGCTCGCTTGCCCACCGAGAAAGAATACGAATACCTGTCTATCCTTGGGGACTGGAACGGCGGCGTGTCACTTGGTCATATGTTCTGGGCCTTACCAGATCAACAAGTGTTGTCCCCTGACACGCGCAACCCCACGCCTGTTCGCTCACACGCAGAAGTGCAATTTGCAGCTGTTAATTTTTATTGTGTGAAATAAAGTCGCAGAGCAAGCGATATCAAGGAGAGGCGAGGGATGAGGGGGGAAGGCAAATGGCGTTATTGCCTTTAACGGGAACTGCTTGCCCAAACACAAAATCGGTTTGAAGGATGTTGAAGACAGTGCATGAGATGCGTCCTTTGGGGGTGTCGAACACCATCATGCATTGAGGCCGATCCTCGGGGCCTTTGCCCCATTGGGGTTTGACGTAGCTCACTTTGTTAACAGGTACACCCAACTCTTTGGCCACACCTGCCAAGTCGTTGCGGCTGTAGCCGCGTATGCGTTTGCAGTTGTCTTGCGTCACATAAAGCAGCTTTGGTTGAGGCTTGGCCGCCCATGCGTTCAAGAGCAATCCCGACACCAAGGCCAGACCCATAACGGTGAATGGAAGCGATAAAAGCATGGGTTACATTGTCACGCATGAATGACGAACACTTCATGCAACTCGCCTTGGTGCAAGCAGAACTGGCCGCTGCCCAAGGCGAAGTGCCCGTAGGTGCCGTGGTGGTTCACCAAGGTCAAGTGGTGGCACAAGCGCATAACGCCCCCATTGGTTTGAAGGACCCCACCGCCCATGCCGAGGTGTTGGCACTGCGAGCGGCGGCCCAGCGCTTGGGCAACTACCGTTTGGAAGACTGCACCTTGTACGTGACCTTGGAGCCTTGCGCCATGTGTGCAGGTGCGATGTTGAATGCCCGTTTGCCCCGTGTGGTGTGGGGCGCGACAGAGCCAAAAACCGGTGCTGCAGGCTCCGTGCTGAATATGTTTGCCCAAGCACAGTTGAACCACCACACGCAGCACCAAGGCGGCGTGTTGGCCGATCCATCCACTGCATTGCTGCAAGCGT
>JBILIR010000204.1:0-3865 GCA_044368955.1 Limnohabitans sp. | reverse complement strand
CGACCCACATCGAATGGCTGGGAAGTGCTGACCGAGGATGGCACGTGTTTACAAACCTCGGTGCTGGTCAACAGCGCGGGATTGGATGCACCCTTGCTGGCCCACCGCTTTGAAGGACTTGCCCCAGCGCATGTGCCTCAGGCCTTTTACGCCAAGGGAAACTATTTTTCTCTGGCGGGTAAATCGCCTTTTTCGCACCTGATTTACCCCATGCCCAGCGAAGCGGGTTTGGGCGTTCACTTGACCTTGGACATGGGCAAGCAAGCCAAGTTTGGCCCCGACGTGGAATGGGTCGCAACAGCGGATGACTACGTGGTGAATCCTGATCGGCTTGCACCCTTTGCCGACGAGATACGCCGCTACTGGCCCGGCTTGCCCGACAACGCTCTGCAGCCAGCTTATGCAGGTATTCGTCCCAAAATCGTCGGCCCCGATGCACCGGCCGCCGACTTTGTGGTGCAAGGCCCTGCGGTGCATGGTTTGCCTGGCTTGGTGAACTTGTTTGGGATCGAGTCACCAGGTCTCACCAGTTGTTTGGCACTGGGCGACGAAGTGCTGCTGGCACTGTCTTAGTGCCTGCCTACAATCAACTTTTTTCTTATTGACCTTCCGGAGTTTGCATGACCACTTACGACAGCCATTACATCAACGGTGCTTGGCACAAGGCCCACAACCCAGCGGTACTTGAGGTTCACGACTCCACCACCGAAGAGGTCATGGCGACCGTTCCCCAAGGTACGGCCGAAGAAGCAACCCAAGCCGTGTTGGCTGCACGGGCAGCTTTTCCGGCGTGGTCTGCGCTGAGCGTGGAAGAGCGCTGTGTATATATTGACAAAATCGTTGCAGGTCTTAAGGCACTTACCGATGAAATGGGCACCGCGATTGCCCGTGAGGTGGGCATGCCCATCAAACTCGCCAAGATGATTCAAGTGGGGGGCCCTGTTTTCAACTGGGGCAATGCGGCCAAAGCTGCCCGTGCCTTCCATTGGAAAGAGAAAGTGGGGAACTCGCTGGTGGTGCGTGAACCCATTGGCGTGGTAGGTTGCATCACGCCATGGAACTTCCCTCTGAACCAAATCACCTTAAAAGTCGCACCCGCCTTGGCCGCAGGTTGTACCGTGGTATTGAAACCCAGCGAAATTGCACCGGTCAACGCGATGATCCTCACTGAGATCATCCACGCCGCAGGTTTGCCAGCAGGTGTATTTAATTTGGTCAATGGCTTGGGACCCGTGGTCGGCGAGGTATTGGCCAGCCACCCCGAGGTGGACATGGTGAGCTTCACAGGCTCCACCCGTGCAGGCAAGCGTGTGGCCGAGTTGGCTGCTGAGACCGTCAAGCGGGTGACTTTGGAGTTGGGCGGTAAATCCGCCAGCGTCATCTTGCCCGACGCCGATTTGGCGGCCGCGGTGAAAGGCACGATAGGCGCTTGCTTGCTCAACAGCGGTCAAACCTGTTCGGCGCACACCCGCATGTTGGTCCCCGCCAAGCGCTACGACGAAGTCAAGGCCTTGGTGCAAGCTGCCATCGCCAAATTCACCCTTGGTGCCAGCTTGGACGAGAACACCCGCCTTGGACCCTTGGTCAGCGCCGCTCAACGCGAGCGTGTGCTGGGCTTTATCCGCCAAGGCTTGGAGGAGGGCGCCGAACTCGTTGCCGGTGGCCCCGACAAACCTGCCTTCGATAAAGGCTACTTTGTGCAACCCACGGTGTTGCGTGTTCAGCCCAACGACACCTTGGCACGTGAAGAAATTTTCGGTCCCGTGCTGGTCATCCTGACCTATGAAACCGAAGAGGAAGCGATTCGCATTGCCAACGACACGATTTACGGTTTGGGCGGCGGCGTGTGGAGTGTCGACCTTGACCATGCCATGGCTGTTGCCAGACACATTCGCACAGGCCAAGTTGACATCAACGGCGCACCGTTCAACGGCAACGCCCCCTTTGGTGGCTACAAACAATCGGGCAATGGCCGTGAAAACGGCCGCTACGGTTTAGAGGAATTCCTCGAATACAAAGCCCTGCAACTGCCCGTGGCAGCCAAAGCATGAAGGCGCGTTTACTCTGGGGAGCGGGGGGCTTGTTGGCCTTGTTGCTGGTCGTGCTGGGCGCTGTCGGTGTGTACCTGATGAGAGCACAACCTCAGCACGAAGGTACGCTGCGTTTGCAAGGTTTGAAGTCCACCGTCAAGGTGTCGCGGGATGGTGCAGGGGTTGTGCATATCCAAGGTGAGTCCATGGCCGACACGGCGTTTGCGCTGGGTTTTACCCATGCCCAAGAACGCGGTTGGCAACTCGAGTTCAACCGCCGCATCATGCACGGCGAATTGGCCGAGATTTTGGGTGAAGCCGCTTTGCCGGTCGACAAACTGCTGCGTACCTTGGGCATTTACCAAGCGGCGCAAAAGCAATACGCTTCCTACCCCGATGATGTGAAAGCCACTTTGCAGGCCTACAGCAAAGGCATTCAGGCGTTTTACGCCTCGGGCAACCAAACCTTGTCCCCTGAATTCTTGCTGCTGGGCACCAAGCCCGGTGGTCGCAGCGGCGTGGCTTGGGAACCAGCCGACAGCGTGGGTTGGGCGTTGATGATGGCGCTGGACTTGGGCGGTAACTGGGGTCAAGAAATTTCCCGCTTGAGCGTGGCCAAGGTGCTGGATACCCCGCGTTTGTGGGATTTGTACTCCGGTTACCCCGGAGAGCCTCCCGCCACCAAGGTGGACTTGGCCAAGTTCTACAAAGACTTAGGTGTGTACAGCACCAAGACAAGCAGCGTAGGCAATGCGGCTTCATCGCAGGTAGCCAGTTTGTCGCTGCCGTTTTTAGGCGAGCCCGGCTTGGTGGAAGGCAAGGGCAGCAACAACTGGGTGATCTCGGGCGAGCGTACTGCCTCAGGCAAGCCCTTGCTCGCCAACGACCCGCACCTGGGTTTGGGCACACCTGCGATTTGGTTTTATGTGCATTTGCAGTCGCCCGACCAAAACGTGATTGGCGCCACGCTGCCAGGCATGCCTTTGGTGGTCTTGGGTCACAACAGTCAGGTGGCTTGGGGTTTCACCAATACCGGCCCCGATGTGCAAGACCTCTATTTGGAAAAAATCAACCCCGCCAACCCCTTGCAGTACCAAACCCCCGAGGGCTGGCAAGCGTTTGAAACACGCCAAGAAACCATTCGAGTCAAAGGCATGGCCGATGTGCCTTACACCGTGCGAAGCACCCGCCATGGTCCGGTGCTCAGCGATGCACAAAGCGCCCACGCCGACAACATTGACACCAGCAAATTTGTGTTGGCTCTGCGTTGGTCAGCGTTGGACATGGACAACCGCACCTTGGTCGCTGGTATGCGGGGCAGCCAAGCTGGCACTGTCAGCGAATTTCTAGAGGCCTTTAAGGATTACCACTCGCCCATGCAAAACGTGGTTGTGGCCGACGTTCAAGGCCATATCGCTTACAAAGCCATTGGCAAAGTGCCTGTTCGCCATCCAGAGAATGATTTGATGGGCATGGCACCCGCACCCGGTTGGGACGCCAAGTACGACTGGACAGGGTGGTTGCCCTTGGAGCAAACCCCGCAAGACTTGGGTGAAAAGGGCTGGATCGCCACGGCCAACCAGCGCATCACACCCGAGGGCTATCCCCATTTCTTGGGCCAAGACTGGGTGGCGCCGCACCGTATGGAGCGCATCACAGCCCTCATCAACGACAAACCCAAGCACGATATGGACAGCATGAAAGCCATGCAAAACGATGTGCTGTCTTTGTCTACCCAGCGCTTGTTGCCGTATTTGCAAGCCGCGCAGTCCTCGCATCCCTTGGCAAGCGCTGCCCAAAAAACCTTGCATGGCTTTAATGGCGAAATGAAGACC
>JBILIR010000062.1:0-7551 GCA_044368955.1 Limnohabitans sp. | reverse complement strand
CGGGCGACGACATGCGCGAAGGCCTGTGCTGCGTGTTGTCGGTGAAAGTGCCGGAGCCCAAGTTCAGCAGCCAAACCAAAGACAAGCTGGTATCGAGCGAAGTGCGTGCCCCAGTCGAAGACATTGTGGGCAAGGTGCTGGGCGACTATTTGCAAGAGCGCCCCAATGACGCCAAGATGATTTGCGGCAAGATCATCGACGCCGCCCGCGCCCGAGAAGCCGCCCGCAAAGCGCGGGAGATGACGCGGCGCAAAGGTGTGCTCGACGGCATGGGCTTGCCTGGCAAGCTGGCCGACTGCCAAGAAAAAGACCCAGCGCTGTGTGAAATCTACATCGTCGAGGGTGATTCCGCCGGCGGCTCGGCCAAGCAAGGCCGCGACAGAAAGTTCCAAGCCATTTTGCCCCTGCGCGGCAAAATTTTGAACGTGGAAAAAGCGCGTTACGAAAAGCTCTTAACCAGCAATGAAATTTTGACCCTGATCACGGCACTTGGCACCGGCATTGGCAAAGTGAGTGCCGAGTCGGGCAAGTCGGGGACAGACGACTTCAACATCGACAAACTGCGCTATCACCGCATCATCATCATGACCGATGCCGACGTGGACGGCGCGCACATCCGCACGCTTCTTTTGACCTTCTTCTACCGCCAAATGCCCGAGCTGGTCGAGCGTGGTCACATCTACATTGCGCAGCCACCTTTGTACAAAGTGAAGGTGGGCAAAGAAGAGCAGTACTTGAAAGATCAATTGGCGTTAGACCTCTTCTTGCTCAAGGTTGCATTGAAAGACGCCAGTTTGCAAACAGGTGGCAACAATCCTCAAACACTTGCGGGCGACACTTTGGCTGAGTTGGCGCGTAAGCACCAAGTGGCCGAGGCTGTCATTGCGCGTTTGAGCAGCATCATGGACGCGGAGGCTTTGCGTGGCATGGCCGATGGAGTCTCCTTGAACTTAGACAGCTTGGACCAAGCACGGGCTTCTGCTGCAGCCCTGCAAATCAAGTTGAGAGAACTTGGCAGTGGCTCGGAAGTTGCCGCCGAATTTGATGTGCGAACCGACAAACCCATTCTTCGCTTAAGCCGCCATCACCACGGCAATGTGAAGAGCAGCGTCATCACCCAAGACTTTGTGCATGGTGCTGACTATGCAGCTTTGGCAGAAGCAGCGTCTACTTTCCGCGATTTGATTGGCGAGGGAGCTCGCATTGAACGTGGAGACGGCGAGCGGCGCAAGGAAGAAAAGATCAGCGACTTCCGACAAGCCATGAAATGGTTGATCGGACAGGCAGAAAACGCCACCTCACGCCAGCGCTACAAAGGCTTGGGCGAGATGAACCCCGCCCAGCTGTGGGAAACCACCATGGACCCAACTGTGCGTCGCTTGCTGCGAGTTCAAATCGACGACGCGATTGAGGCCGATCGTGTGTTCACCATGTTGATGGGCGACGAGGTAGAACCACGTCGCCTCTTTATCGAAACCAACGCCCTGCGTGCAGGCAATATTGATGTTTAAACGCTGGCCGCTCTGACACCATTCAATCTTTCTTGAGCGATGCTGTTGGCAACATACCCCGCTTTCAGTTGGTCATCTATAAAGGACTGTAAGCCTTCTTTCACGTCTTCACTGTGTTTGGGGTGGCAGCCCATGGCCTGAGGGATGGCCATGAAGGGAGGCGTCACCAAAGCCCATTCTGGGTTCGCTTGAACCTCCTCATTCAAGGCTTGTTGCAAACCAGCCGCAACCTCATAGCCTTGATCGGCAAAAAGAGGGACAACGTCCGGCGTCGATGCAGCGCGGATGATGCTTGCATATTGCAAATGCCGACTTAAAAACAAATCATAGGCACTGCCTGCACCCACCACTATCCGAACCCCTGCACGGTCTATGTCTTGCAAATGGTGCAAACCGGATGTTTTGCGGGTCATGTAGCAGGCATCGATATAGACATAGGCGCGTGTGAAGTGAACGTCCTTGGCCCGCTCGGGGTCGATGGCAAAAAACCCTATGTCAGCTTGTTTGCTGGACACGGCGGCAACGGAGGCTTTGGCCGTGTTGACCAGCACCGTGTGCAGTTGAAGTTTGTGCGTGTGTGCCAAGCGCTCTGCAAGCATCACGCTGATACCCCGTAGCTCATGAGTCTGCGGATCCTGCTGTGCCAGCAAGGCGTTGCCGGTGTTGATGCAGACTCGCAATATGCCGCTGGGGGCGAGTTCGTGGATCCAAGCCATAAGTTGCCGTTAAATGAAGTTCTTGCATGAGCATTGTGTCATTGAGGGTCGGCGCATAAAATCGACGGTTTTCTTCCAAAGGATTTATGTTTTACCCAGACAGTTTTGATGTGTTGGTGGTGGGTGGTGGACACGCAGGTACCGAGGCGGCCTTGGCTGCTGCTCGCATGGGTTGCCGCACCTTGCTATTGACCCACAACATTGAAACCTTGGGTCAAATGAGTTGCAACCCGTCCATCGGCGGCATAGGCAAGGGTCACTTGGTGAAAGAGCTGGACGCCATGGGTGGCGCCATGGCTTTGGCGACCGACATGGCGGGAATTCAATTTCGCATCTTGAACCGCTCTAAAGGGCCTGCGGTTCGTGCTACCCGAGCGCAAGCAGATCGGGTTTTATATAAAGCTGCGATACGCCGCCGTCTTGAAACCCAGCCTAATTTGTGGCTTTTTCAACAAGCAGTTGATGACCTGATGTTAGAAGGCTCAAAGGTGGTGGGCGCCATCACGCAAGTTGGTATACGCTTTCGCGCAAAGACAGTAGTTTTAACAGCAGGCACTTTTTTGGACGGAAAAATCCATGTGGGCCTGGATAACTATGCGGCGGGTCGAGCAGGTGACCCGCCCGCTGGGCGACTCTCCGCCCGGTTGAAAGAACTTCGCTTGCCACAAGGGCGTTTGAAAACTGGCACGCCGCCCCGCATTGATGGGCGCAGCATCGATTTTTACAAGTGCAGCGAACAAGCGGGAGACGGCATGCTTGGCGGTGAGTCGCCATTGATGCCCGTCTTCAGCTTCATGGGCCGCGCTGACATGCACCCCGAACAACGCGCTTGTTGGATTACCCACACCAATGAACGCACCCACGACATCATTCGCTCGGGTTTTGACAGAAGCCCGATGTTCACCGGCAAGATCGATGGCGTTGGGCCACGCTATTGCCCAAGCGTAGAAGACAAGGTCAACCGATTTGCCGACAAGGCCAGCCACCAAATTTTCCTGGAACCCGAGGGGCTAACCACCGACGAGTATTACCCTAACGGCATCTCCACCAGCCTCCCTTTCGATGTTCAATTGGCTTTGGTCCGCTCTATCGCTGGTTTGGAAAATGCCCACATATTGCGCCCAGGCTATGCGATTGAGTACGACTTTTTTGACCCGCGTGAACTCAAGCGCAGCTTTGAAACCAAGGCGATCGAGGGCTTGTTTTTCGCTGGGCAAATCAATGGGACAACGGGTTATGAGGAGGCGGCAGCGCAAGGTTTGTATGCCGGTGCGAATGCCGCGTTGCTTTGCAAAGGGCTGCCCGCTTGGACGCCTGGGCGTGACGAGGCCTACTTAGGCGTATTGGTGGATGACTTGGTAAACCAAGGCGTGGTCGAGCCTTACCGCATGTTCACTAGCCGCGCAGAGTACCGCCTTAAGTTAAGGGAAGACAACGCAGACATGCGTCTGACCGAGGCTGGACGCAACATGGGTTTGGTGGGCGACGAGCAGTGGGATAAATTCAACAAGAAGCGTGATGCTGTTTCACGTGAAACAGAACGCCTACGCTCTTTATGGGTCAGCCCTGCCAACCTTGCCGCGGCTGAATCCGAGCGGGTTTTGGGCAAGGCCATTGACCATGAGTACAGCTTGGCCGACCTGCTTCGTCGCCCGCAAGTGGCCTATGCCGACCTGATGGGGCTGGATGGTGGGCGTTTTGTGTCGGCCGATATCCTCGCCTTGGACGATGTTTCACGTGAAACAGTGATCGAGCAAATCGATATTGCCGCCAAATACGCTGGCTATATCAACCGCCAGAACGACGAGGTTGAGCGGGCGGCCCATTACGAAAACATGGCGCTGCCTGCCGACCTCGATTATTTGGCTATCTCGGCGCTGAGCGTCGAGGTCAGACAAAAATTAGACAAGCACCGGCCAGAAACCTTGGGACAAGCATCGCGCATTTCGGGTGTCACACCTGCGGCCATCTCTTTGTTGTTGGTGCATCTGCGCCGCGCCCGCATGGGTCAATTTGTAGGCAGCGGCAAGGCGGCCGCTTGAGCCTTGACCTAGGACGGCGTCTTCGTCGGGGGTCTGAGGTGTTGGGTTTGCGCTTGTCTGACACTCAGCAGCAGCAGCTCTTGACCTATATAGATCTGCTGCAGAAATGGAATCAGGTTTACAACCTGACGGCGGTCAAGGACCCAGAGCAGATGTTGACGCAGCATGTGTTGGATTGTTTGGCGGTGGTGCGCCCGTTGAAAGAAAAAGTGCCTTTGGCCAAAACCCTTTTAGATGTGGGCGCGGGAGGCGGCCTACCCTCGGTGATTTTGGCCATTGTTTGTCCCGAACTCAAGGTACTGGCGGTCGACGCCGTTGCCAAAAAAACCGCGTTTATTCAAAGCACAGCCCATGCTTTGGGCTTGGCGAATCTGCAAGCGCAACACACAAGGGTTGAGTCATTGAGCCAGACATTTGATGTTGTGAGCTCGCGCGCTTATGCCTCTCTGCCCGACTTTGTGCTCACCTCGCGGGCGTGTTTGGCGCCCAATGGTTGGTGGATGGCCATGAAGGGGGTTGTCCCCAGGGAGGAAATCTCGCGCTTGCCAAGCGATATCGAGGCGGCAGAAATACAACCATTGTCTGTCCCAGACCTTTATGCGCAACGATGCTTGGTTTGGATGCGGCCCAAACAACCCTTCTAAGCTCCTCGCAACCAACGATTGTTTCACGTGAAACAGTCACATTCAGCTGCAAATGGGCGGGGTGTGCCTTACACTCGGCCCTCCCTGCAAAAGGATTGACCATGTTTGGAGTTGCTGACTACCCCGCCTTTGTGCTGGCAGTCATTGTTTTTTTGGCCGTTCCCGGCCCCGGCAATTTGGCCCTGTTGACGTCGACCGCCAAGGGCGGCTTGCGCGGCGGCTTGGCCGCCACCTTGGGTGTGATGGCGGGTGACCAAGTGTTGATGTGGGCCGCAGTGGCAGGCGTGGCCGCGGTATTGGCTGCCCAGCCTGAATTTTTTCAGGCGCTTCAATGGTTGGGCGCGGCTTATCTGTCCTATGTGGGTTACAAAATGTGGACCGCCAAGGCGGGAGACGAGCCCATTATCAATATCGCGGTGGGCCACTATTTTCGACAATCGATGTGGATTACCTTGCTCAACCCCAAGGCCATCATGTTCTACATGGCGTTTTTTCCCTTGTTCATCGACCCGCAAGCACATGCTGGCCTTTGGACTTTTGGTGTGATGGCTTTGACGGTGGCGGCCTTGACGTTCATCTATGGCTTGCTGATTTGTGTGTTGGCAGCACAGCTGTCTACCCGCCTCCAGCGGCGCCCATGGGTGGGCCGTGGTTTGCAAAAATTAGGCGCAGGTTTGTTGGTCGCCTTTGGTTTGAAACTTGTCTTGAGTAAATAAACATGGCCAAAATATTTTGCATTGCCAACCAAAAAGGTGGCGTCGGCAAGACCACCACCACGGTGAATTTGTCAGCCGCTTTGGCAGCCATTGGTCAGCGCGTGTTGATGGTCGACTTGGATCCGCAAGGCAACGCCACCATGGGCTCGGGCGTGGATAAACGCCAGTTGGCATACACCGTGTATGACGTCTTGTTGGGCGAGAGCACCATTGCGCAAGCCCGCGTCAGCAGCCAGTGGGGCGAGGCGGCAGCCAAGCCCAATGCAGCCAAATACCATGTGTTGGGTGCTAACCGCGAATTGGCCGGCGCTGAAGTCGAGCTGGTCAGCCTAGAGCGGCGCGAGATGAGGCTCAAACTTGCGTTGCAAGAAGTCGATGCAGAGTACGACATTGTGCTTATAGACTGCCCGCCCTCGCTGTCTTTGCTGACCCTCAATGGCTTGTGTTCAGCGCACGGCGTCGTCGTGCCCATGCAGTGCGAATACTTTGCCCTGGAAGGCTTGACCGATTTGGTCAACACCATCAAACAGGTACACGCCAACCTCAACCATGACTTGAAAATCATCGGTCTGTTGCGGGTGATGTTTGACCCGCGCATCACCTTGCAAATGCAGGTGAGCGAACAACTCAAAGCACATTTTGGCGACAAGGTGTTCAACACCTTGATCCCCCGCAATGTGCGTTTGGCCGAAGCGCCCAGCTATGGCTTGCCTTGCGTGGTGTTTGACCCCAGCGCCAAAGGCAGCGTCGCCTTCATCGACTTTGCCAAAGAGCTGGTCGTGCGATTCGAAACTTTTTGACCCACAGGACAAGCATGGCGACCAAAAAAATCAAAGGACTGGGCCGCGGACTGGAGGCCTTGCTCGGCCCTACCGCCAGTGACCTGCCCAGCAAAGCAGACGACGGCGCACCTTCTAAGCTGTCACTCGATGTCATGGTGGCAGGCGTCTACCAGCCACGTACCCGCATGGACGAAGGCAGCTTGTACGAGCTGGCTGAGAGCATCAAGGCCCAAGGCATCATGCAGCCGATTTTGGTGCGCCGTTTAGCTGCAGGTGCCAACGCAGGTAAATACGAAATCATCGCCGGTGAGCGACGTTTTCGTGCCGCCAAACTGGCAGGTTTGAGCGAGGTGCCGGTGCTGGTTCGTGATGTGCCCGACCAAGCCGCCGCCGCCATGGCCTTGATTGAGAACATCCAACGTGAAGACCTCAACCCTTTGGAGGAGGCGCAAGGTTTGCAACGCCTCATCAAAGAGTTTGGTTTGACGCATGAAGATGCCGCGCAAGCCGTGGGACGCTCACGCAGTGCCGCCAGCAACCTTTTGCGCTTGCTTAACTTGGCCGACCCAGTGCAAACCATGTTGATGGCCGGCGACTTAGACATGGGACACGCCAGAGCCTTGTTGTCCTTGGACAAGGCCGCGCAAATCACGGCCGCCAACCAGATCAGCGCAAAAAAACTCTCGGTGCGTGAGGCGGAAAGCTTGGCCAAAAAAATCGGCGCAGAGTTTTCTTTGGTGGCGCAAAAACCCAAAAAAGAAAAGTCGCGTGACTTGAAGAGAGTGGAAGAAGAGTTGGCCGACTTGCTCACCGCCCAAGTGGAAATTCGCATCAAAAAAACCGTCAAGCGTCACGGGCGCATGGAGGAAATGGGCGAAGTCGCAATCTCTTTTGGTTCTTTGGATGCACTCAATGGCATCATCGACAAATTGCGTGTCACCTAAGCAACTAGGGTTTTCAGCGTATACCTCAACAGATATGCCCTGCCATTTCTAGAATAATCAACCTTGTTTCCATTTGGAGAAGACAACCATGATCACCACCTTTGCCCGCCGCGCCCTCACCGCCTCGGTGTTGGCCTTGCTGACCCAAAGCGCCCTTGCCCAAGAAACTTTCAAAATTGGCATCGTCAGTTTTTTG
>JBILIR010000086.1:0-6139 GCA_044368955.1 Limnohabitans sp. | reverse complement strand
ATGGCGCCAAGGTCTTGGTGGAGGCTTTTAACAAAGGCCAAGCGCCTGCACCCTATAACAAACCCGGTATTGGCGGCCTGCCCATTGAAGTCGTATACGTGGACGAAGCCGGAGGCGCCACCAAACAGGTGCAAGAACTGCGCAACCTGTATGAGCGTGACAAAGTCGATGTGGTGGTGGGCTATGTGGGTTCTGGCGACTGTTTGGCAGTTGCCCCCGTGGCTGAAGAGCTGAAGAAGTTTTTGATTTTGTACGACTGCGGCACGCCTCGTATTTTTGAAGACAACAATTTCCGTTATGTGTTTCGCACCGCTGCACACGCCACCATGGACAACGTCTCCATGGCGCGGTATTTGAAGGCGCGCAATATTCCCGTGAAGTCGTATAACTTGATTAACCAAGATTACGCTTGGGGCCAAGACTCACGCAATGACTTTATGTTGTCCATGGCGAACTTGTACCCCGACGCTAAAGCAGGTGTGGACCAGCTGCCCAAGTTTGGCGCGGGTCAGTACGGCACAGAAATTTCAGCCCTCATGTCGCGACCCGCCGACTTGGTTCACACCAGTTTGTGGGGCGGTGACTTGCAAGCCTTTGTGTTGCAAGCCGGACCGCGTGGTCTGTTTAAAAAATCGCAAGTGGTGATGACCGCAGGTGACCATGTTTTGCCGGGGCTTGGCGAAAAAATGCCTGACGGCACCATCTTGGGTGCGCGTGGTGCTTATGGCTTGATGGCGCCACCCTCGCCTCTGAACACCTGGTTCTGGGACTTGTACAGCAATGCCAACAATGTCTACCCCGTGCAAGCGCCTTACCGCATGGCGCAAGCCCTCATGGGCTTGAAGTTGGCCGCCGAAAAGGCCATGGCCGCTAACAAGGGCAAAAAACCGTCTACCGAGGTCTTGGCCGCCTCACTCAGGGGCAGCGAGTGGATGTCACCCGGCGGCAAGATCCGCATGGCGCTCTCCAACGGACAGCAAGCCATTCAAGACGCTGCCATTGGTCGCACCCAGTGGGACGCCGCCAAAAAAATGGTGGTGCTCACCGACATTCAACGCTTTGACGCGGAGTGTGTGAATCCGCCTTTGAATGTCAAATCGGAAGACTGGCTCAAATCGGGTTTTGCTGGCGCTAAGTGCGATGCCAAAGCGGCAGCGCCTGACGCCAAGGCCGCGGACAAAAAGCCCGCCAAAAAATAAACTGCCGTGAATTTAGCCCTCACCATTGCCATTGATGGCGTGACCTATGCGTCATGGCTGTTCATCGTTGCACTCGGCCTAACGCTGGTGTTTGGCGTACTCAAAATTCTCAACATCGCCCATGGCAGTTTTTACGCCTTGGGTGCATACGTCACTGCGACCTTGGTGTCCTTGGCGGCATCTTGGGCTTTGCCACCCGCCATGTCCTTGGTGGCAATGTTGCTGGCCGCGGTGTTGGTGGCGGTTTTGGTTGCACCCTTGACCGAGCGAGGCCTGTTGCGGTTTTTCTATGGCCGCGATGAGGTCTTGTTGGTGCTGGTCACCTACGCCATGTTTTTGATGATGGAAGACATTACCAAATTGATTTGGGGTGCCAATCCCTTCTATGTCTCCGAGCCCTATGGCATGTTTGGCAACATCGACATTGGCAGCCAAACCTATGTGGGTTACGACTTCATGTTGGTGGCCTTGGCGGTGGTGGTGGGTTTGGGTGTTTGGTGGGGCTTGAACCGCACCCGCTTTGGCAAGATCGTGACCGCCGTGATTCACAGTGCCGAGGTGGCTTCCAGCATGGGCATACAAGTCTCTCGTGTGTACATGGTGGCGTTTGCGGTGGGCATCTTTTTGGCGGCCTTGGGTGGGGCGTTCACCGCGCCTATGTTGTCGGTGCAACCCGGCTTGTCGGTGGGCGTCATCATCATCTCGTTTGCGGTGGTCATCATTGGCGGATTGGGCAGCATCGAGGGTGCGGCCATAGGCGCATTGATTGTGGGCTTGGCCCGCGCCTTGGCGGTGCATATGTGGCCAGTGGCCGAGCTGTTCTCGGTCTATTTGGTCATGGCCTTGGTGCTGATGTTCAGGCCGCAAGGTTTGTTTCAGCGCATACAGGCACGAAAAATTTAAGCCATGTCCATCAGCGCTTTGCTCCTCCGTGCTTTGTTGATTCTGCTTGCGCTGGCGGGCTTGGGCTATGCCCTGCCCTCGTGGATGCAATTCATGCTCACCATGGCCATGGCCAATGGCTTGGTGTCCTTGGGCATTGTGTTGCTCATGCGGGGCGGCGTGGTGGCTTTTGGCCAAGGCCTGATGTCGGCTATCGGTGGTTATGCCGCCGCCTTGGTGTTTTTGAATTGGGGCGTTACCGATGCGGTTTTGCTCGCATTGCTTGGCGGCATGAGCGCCATGCTCATCACCGCGCCGTTTGCGCCTTTGCTGGCCCGCTACCGAGGCATTTTCTTCTCCATGCTCACCTTGGCTTTGTCCATGGTCGGCTATGGCTTGCTGGTGAAAACCGAGTCCTTGGGCGGCTCGGACGGTTTCAACATGGGGCGCGTCACCCTGTTTGGTCAATCGCTCGCAGATAACGAGGTGCGCTTTGCCTTGTACGCGATCACCTTGGTGTTGACGGTGCTGTGTTCTGTGGCGGCGCGGGTGTATTTTCTGTCTAGCCGAGGCTTGGTCACCCGTGCGGTGCGAGACAACGAATTGCGGGTGGAGTATTTGGGTGGCTCTGTCAGTCAAACCATGAGTTTGAACTTCGTGTTGGCGGCGTTTTTGGGTGGCATGGGTGGCGCTTTGGCGGTGATGGTGCTAGGTCACATCGACCCCAACTTCAGCTACTGGACCACCTCGGGCGAATTTGTGTTTGTGGCCATCTTGGCGGGCAGCCAAAGTGTGGTCGCGGTTATGTTGTCGTCTTTGGTGTTGGAGATGGTTCGTTCTTTTTCCAGTTCATATTTCCCCAATACATGGCAATTGGCGCTGGGCATTTTTCTGTTGCTGGTGATTCGCTTCATGCCGCTGGGCTTAGGTTCGCTGTGGAGCAAGACTGAAAAACCAACGGAGAAACAGCCATGAGCGAAGCGCTGCTGTTGCATGCACAAGGCTTGAACAAACAATTTGGCGCCGTGGTGGCCGCGCAAGACGTGAATGTGCGCGTCAAGACCGGTGAGCGGGTGAGTTTGATTGGCAGCAATGGCGCAGGCAAGACCACCTTTGTGAACATGATCACCGGCTATGTGCGACCCGACAGCGGCAGCATCGCTTTGGGTGACACCGACATCAGCCGCATGACGCCACGCCAAATCACCCGCATGGGTGTTGCACGGTCGTTTCAAATCCCCCAGCTCTACCCCAGCATGACGGTATTGGAAAACATGCTGGTGGCTTTGGCCTGCCATGAAAACCGTTTGTCCACCTGGCTGCCAGCGGCCTCAACCCAGCGCATACAGCGGGCGGACGAGGTGTTGTCGCGCTTTGATCTGCTCAAGCACCGTGAGCGCTTGGTGTCCGAGTTGCCAGGGGGCTTGCGAAAACTCATTGACATCGCCTTGGCCATGACGGGCTCGCCCCGCTTGTTGCTGTTGGACGAACCCACCAGCGGTGTGGCTGCTGAAGAAAAATTTCCCATGATGGACACCATCATGCAAGCGCTGCAAGGCCAAGCCTTGACCGTGCTGTTTGTGGAACACGATATGGACATCGTCAACCGCTACTGCGACAGGGTGGTGGCGTTTTACAGCGGTCGCATCATTGCCGATGATGTGCCTTCGGTGGCCTTGGCACAATCCGATGTGCGCCGTTACGTCACTGGCGAGCGACTGCCTGAGGATGCGCCCCATGCTTGAGTTGCGAGATGTGCATGTGGAGATTGCATCCGCGCAAGTGCTGCGCGGTTTGAACTTGCAAGTGGCCAAGGGCCAGATGGTAGGTTTGGTGGGTCGCAATGGTGCAGGCAAAACCAGCACCCTGCGTAGCATCATGGGGCATTTGACGCCACGCATGGGGCAGATTCTTTTTGACGGCCAAGACTTGGTGCACATGCCCGCCCATGTGCGAGCTGGTTTGGGTATTGGCTATATGCCTGAAGACCGTGGTTTGGTGCCCGAACTCACTGTCGAAGAAAACATTGTGCTGCCACTGTGGGTCAGTCCTACGCTTGATTTGAACCAGCGCTTGGCTTGGGTCTATGAGGTTTTGCCCGAGCTCAAAGCCATGTCTGATCGGCGGGCTTTGTTGCTGTCAGGTGGCCAACAAAAGCTGGTGGCGCTGGCCCGTGCCTTGGCTGTCGGCACACGCTTGTTGTTGCTCGATGAGCCCTTTGAAGGCGTGGCGCCGGCCCTTTCTATGCGCTTATCAGAGGTGATTAGGCAACTCAAGTCCACCGACTTGTCGGTATTGATTGCCCAATCGGATATCAACCATGCGAGCGATCTGCTGGACGCGCAAGTCGTGATTGAGCGTGGTGGCAACGCCGCTTGACTTAGCCCCGTCATTGCGAGCACCGCGAAGCAACCTCAAGTCATTGCGAGCGAAGCGAAGCAAACCCCCTCCTCTCAGCGCGTCAGACCCAAGGGCTGCTCGCTCCGAGTTTGCACCATGTCGCTACGCAGCCCTTGGGTCTGCCACGCTTTACCACCGTGTATGTGAACCGCCGTAACCTCATCTCTGGCTTGCGGCGCAGGTTGGCCGCAGCCGACGTTGTGTAAGTATGAAGGCGAGGCCGAACCTGCGTCACAAGCCCGCGGACGTAGAGATTGCTTCGCTTCGCTCGCAATGACGACTCTTCGCAATGACGGACGAGGCTCAGTACAAAAACACCTTGCCTGGGTTCATGATATTTTTCGGGTCCAGCGCATGTTTGATGGTGCGCATCATGGCCACGGCGCCCACACCCGCTTCGGTTACCAAGAAGTCCATTTTGTGCAAACCAATGCCGTGCTCGCCGGTGCACGTGCCTTCTAAAGACAGGGCGCGGGCAACAAGCTTGTTATTCAGTTCTTCGGCGGTGGCGCGTTCGTCGGCGCTGTTGGGGTCGATCAAATAACCAAAATGGAAATTGCCGTCGCCCACATGGCCGACCAAGAAATACGGAATGCCGGAGGCATCCACCTCGGCCACTGAGTCGAGCAAACAATCGGCCAAGCGTGAAATAGGCACACAGGTGTCGGTGCTGATGGCGCGGCAACCCGGGCGGCTTTGAATCCCAGCAAAGTAGGCGTTGTGACGCGCTGTCCACAAGCGGGTGCGCTCCTCTGGGGTAGTGGCCCACTCGAACGCATGGCCTTGAAATTCCGTGGCGATTTCTTGCACTGTTTCGGCCTGCTCTTTCACGCTGGCGGGTGAGCCGTGGAACTCCATCAACAGCATGGGCTGCTCGGGCAAAGTGAGCTTGGAATGGGCGTTGACCATTCGTACAGCATTGGCGTCGATCAATTCCACCCGCGCGATGGGGATGCCCATTTGGATGATTTGAATCGTGGTGAGCACCGCTGCCTCGATGCTGGGGAAAGAGCATGTGGCAGCCGACACCGCTTCGGGCAAGGGGTAGAGCTTGACGGTGATTTCGGTGATGACGCCCAAGGTGCCTTCGCTGCCCACCATCAAACGGGTGAGGTCGTAGCCGGCAGACGACTTACGCGCACGGGTGCCGGTGCGAATCACTTCGCCGCTGGCGGTGACCACTTCTAGACCTAAGACGTTTTCGCGCATGGTGCCGTAGCGCACCGCATTCGTGCCGCTGGCGCGGGTGGCGCTCATGCCGCCAATGGTTGCGTCCGCACCGGGGTCAATGGGAAAAAACAAGCCAGTGCTTTTGATTTCTTCATTCAGTTGTTTGCGGGTGACGCCGGCTTGCACCGTGACCGTCAGGTCTTCGGGGTTGATGGACAGCACTTTATTCATACGACCCAAGTCGATGCTGATGCCGCCTTGCACTGCCAACAAGTGGCCCTCGAGGGAGGTGCCCACGCCAAACGGGATGATGGGTACGTTGTAGGCCGCGGCCATGCGAACGGTTTGCGCCACATCGTCGGTGCATTCAGCAAACACCACGGCGGCCGGTGGCGGCACGGTGGTGTAAGCCGACTCATCGCGCCCATGCTGTTCACGCACCACCAAGGCGGTGGAGCAACGATCGCCGAAGTGGCTTTTCAGCGCAT
>JBILIR010000219.1:0-3674 GCA_044368955.1 Limnohabitans sp. | reverse complement strand
TAACTAAGAAGGCGCTTCATCTTTGGCTTTGGTGGCGGCCGCTTCCAGTTCTTCGAGCTTGTCCATGGCAGCAAGTTCAGCTTTTTTCTCGTAAAAACCAGAGAAATACAAAGTGCCAAAGGCCACGGCCACCATCACCACAATGGCCACAACCGCGATACCAGCGATCAGCAATATCGGTTTTTTCTTTTTCGGCTCTTCTGAGCCCTCAGCGGGGGTTGCTTCAGGTGCTGCTGTTGCCATGGTTTACTCCTCTTTCATTCATTGTGTCGTCAAGCATAGGTGTCAAACAAAGCACTGTTGCTGTGACGCGCTGGTGTTGCTGCGTTTTCTTCTTCGCCCACGCCGTTTGCGCCGAGTGTGACACGATTGTCCCCTGCGGCTTGGCGTTGGCCAGATTGTCCGGAGCCACCTTGCGACGACTGACGGTTATCCTGTCCTACAGAAACATATGCATTGTTCATGCCAAGTTCAGCCAAAGCTTCCTTCAAGCGGGTGCTGCCATTTTGAATCAACTCTTTGGTCAAGCCGTTTTCAGCATGGAACTGAGCGCTTAATTGTCCATCACGCATTTCAAGTTGTACATCGACCAAGCCCAAACTGGCTGGCTTGAGGGCGAATTTCATCTTCCATTCACCGGCATTGAGTTGTTCATTCATGCGACTGGCCATCTCGGTGGCTAACTTTTGGCTGAGCTTTTCAAAGGTCTGCGCCATGTCAGGGTGGTTTTTCAAGGTCTGGGCAGCAGCGGTGCTGGTTGGCGACGCGCTGCGGTTGTTTGCCACGCCGCCAGCTGAGGTGCCTTCTTGTGAGGAGCTGCTGTCGTCTATAGCGCTGAGTTTGTCGAACTCTTCCTTCAGGCGGTCAATGTCTTCTGGGCGCAAGTCTGCGTCCATCATCGACAGCACTGCCAAAGTGCTTATGTTGTCTGGCGTATCGGCTGCCTGAACAAGCACTGATGGGTTCAGGTTGGGGGTCGGGTTGAGTTGTTTGTTTGCCGCCAAGTCGGCCGAGGCAGAGCTCCACTGGACTTCTAAACCAATGGGCTTCATGTCTTGTGGCATCAACTCGTCGCTGGCCACTGTGCTGACTGCGGTCGCGAGCGGCAGGGCTTGGCCAAGTACCGCTTGGGTTGCCAAAGTGACTTGGGCAGGGCTGCTGCCCAAAGGGTTTGAAGCCGTTGAGCCAGCAGCTGCAACGGATGGCGCAGTGCCTGTGAGGGGGTTGCTCAGGCCCATGCCGGGCAAGGTGTTCATGGCCAATATTTGTTGGGTGGTCGCCGCTGGCGCACTGGCGACTGCATCATCAGCAGCCTCATCTCCCAACAAGGCTTTGATTTGTGAAGCGTCCAAACCCATGGCCAAAGCGAAATCGGTCAAGCTTTTTTCGCTGGTGGCGGGTTGGGTCACGGTGATGATCTCAACCTCGGGGCTCAGGGTAATCGACTGCAAGGCTTGGCCCTCTTGAGCGACCGAGTCCTTGATTTTGGGCGCTTTTTCGTCTGCTTCGTCGGGTCTGTGGGCGCTTTGCGTGGCAGTGTCTGTCGCTTGGCTTAGCTCTGCTGAATCCTTGGCCGCAGCTTGCGTTTTGTGGCGTTCGAGCTCAGCCCCGCGGGGTTTGGCATCATGGGGCTGGGCTGGTGGCAGATGTTTGGCGAAATGCCCACCTGGGGCAAGCATGCCCATGCCTTTAGAGCCCGGTGTTTTGGCATGTAAATACTGGTTCGGATGGAAAGCTTGGCGTAAAGCTTGCTGCTCCAACATACCTTTGGTGGCAGTGGCGGTAGAGCTTTTTTTAGCGCGTTTGTCCGTGCTGTCAGCGGCAAGCTCTTGCCGTTGGGGGGACTGTAGCGATGCAATTTGGTGTCGCAAGAACGCGGAAAAGTCCTCTCCCGACTGGGTACCAGAGGAGGGACGTGAGAGTGCCCCACCCAGGTTGTTTGCCTCGGTGGAGACGGGGGTGGCGCTTGGCGACTGGCCTGAATTCAGTGCAGATAAGTTCATATCCGTTGGATGCTTCCCATAAAAGACAAAGCATTTAAGCAAGAACCGTGACAGGCCAAGGTTTGCCGTTTGCCGAAAAGCCCTGTGACCCACCATAGAGGACATGGGAAGCTGGCACATGGCTTGCTTCATCACCCTGAGGGCGTTGAAAAACGCTTGGAAAAAGAACCCTTAATGATTCAAAAACTGTGACAAAACGACCATGAGCACCTTAACCCTGTCAACGATTCGACAGAATCTGACCAAGTTTGACTACACCGGATTGGGAATTCCCGTCTTGGTGTTGTTGATCATGGCCATGTTGGTGTTGCCGTTGCCGCCGCTCTTATTGGACTTTTTGTTTACTTTCAATATTGTGATCAGCTTGGTGATCATCATGATCGCCATCAGCACCCGTAAACCGCTGGAATTTTCATCCTTCCCTACTATCTTGTTGTTTGCCACCATGTTGCGCTTGGCCTTGAACGTGGCCTCCACCCGCGTGATCTTGGTCGATGGCCATACCGGCCACGAAGCTGCCGGCAAAGTGGTGGCGGCCTTTGGCGAGTTTGTGATCGCAGGTAACTATGTAGTGGGTTTCATCATTTTTGCGATTTTGATGATCATTAACTTTATTGTGGTGACCAAAGGTGCCGGCCGCGTCTCTGAAGTGAACGCCCGTTTCACCTTGGATGCCATGCCTGGCAAACAAATGTCTATCGACGCTGACTTGAACGCTGGCGTGATCGACCAAGCCACAGCACAAAAACGCCGCGCCGAGTTGTCCCAAGAATCCGACTTCTTCGGTGCCATGGACGGTGCATCCAAATTCGTCAGCGGTGACGCCATCGCGGGCATCTTGATTTTGTTGATTAATTTGGTCGGCGGCTTGGCCATTGGCGTACTCCAACATGGTTTGTCAGTCTCAGAGGCCGGCAAGATTTACACCTTGCTCAGCATCGGTGACGGCTTGGTAGCGCAAATTCCTGCCCTGCTGTTGTCACTGGCCACCGCCATCATCGTCACCCGTGTGACCACCTCGGAGTCAATCTCCGAGCAAGCCCATACCCAACTGGCCAACCCAGCGGCTTTGTTTATCTCCGCCATCATCTTGACGATTTTGGGCTTGGTCCCTGGCATGCCCCACCTGATGTTCATCACCTTAGCGGCGGTGACCGCGGGCTTGGGTTTGTTGGTGATTCGGGGCGAAGTCGATGATGAAGCGGTGCAAGTGGCCGAGGCACAGGCCGCTGCCACCACCGAAGCTACCAAAGATTTGGATTGGGACGACGTCGATCAGGTGGACCTGATTGGCTTGGAAATTGGCTACGGTTTGATTCCTTTGGTGAATGTCGAAACTGGCGGCGAATTGATGAGCCGTGTCAAAGGCGTGCGCAAAAAATTGTCCGCAGAGCTGGGCTTTTTGGTGCAACCGGTGCGTATTCGCGACGACTTGAACATCGACCCCGACACTTACAACATCGTGCTCAAAGGCGTGGTGCGTGGCAAAGGCGAGATCAAAGTGGGCCGTGAATTGGCCATCAACCCGGGTCAGGTGTATGGCGAGCTGCAAGGCGTGCCTACCCGCGAACCCGCGTTTGGTTTGGAGGCTGTGTGGATCGAGTCGTCACAACGCGATTTGGCCCGTACCTTGGGCTACACCGTGGTCGACGCCAGCACAGCAATTGCCAC
>JBILIR010000218.1:0-3694 GCA_044368955.1 Limnohabitans sp. | reverse complement strand
CCTTTGTCGGCCTTCTTGGGGTCGGTAGCGCCCATCAAGTCACGGTTTTTCAGGATGGCGTTTTCACCTTCGAGCACTTGAATCATGACGGGGCCAGAAATCATGAAATCGACCAAATCTTTGAAGAAAGGACGTGCTTTGTGCACGCCGTAAAAAGCTTCGGCTTCGCCACGGCTGAGATGCGCCATGCGCGAGGCGATGACTTTGAGGCCAGCGCCTTCAAAACGCGAATAAATTTGACCGATGACGTTTTTGGCCACTGCGTCGGGTTTGATGATGGAGAGGGTGCGTTCAATTGCCATGGTTAAGTTTCCAAAAGTTATCAAAAAATGGTTAGGGTAAGCCCGAAAAATCAGATTTTAGCCTTGCGGGGCTTGGGCTTAGATCGGGCTACTGCAGTTTTATGGTCGCGACGCTGACGGGCCAAGCTGTCGGCACCGATAAACAACTCTAGTGAGGGGCTCGCCCTGCCGGTTTTAGCAGGAGTGCGTCTGGGAGGGCTTGGCTTGGCAACCGTGGCTTGGTGGGGCGTTCTTGCCGCCCCCAAATGCGAAGCGCCTGCACTGCGGGTGAGTTGGTCAATGTCAGCGGCGTCCAACTCCATCCAGTCGCCGCGCTTTAAGCCGCGGGGCAAGACCATCTTGCCGTAGCGAATACGAATCAGGCGACTGACAGCGTGGCCAACCGCCTCGAACATGCGACGCACCTCACGGTTACGCCCTTCTTGAATGGTGACGCGGTACCAGCAATTGGCACCCTCGCCGCCACCGTCTTCTAGGCTGCCAAACTGGGCAATCCCATCTTCAAGGTTGACGCCAGACAGCAACTTTTCCTTTTCGATGTTGCTCAAAGCCCCCAAGACCCGCACAGCGTACTCACGTTCTAGGCCAAAGCGGGGGTGCATCAGCTTGTTCGCAAGCTCACCCGAACTCGTGAACAACAACAAGCCCTCGGTATTGAGGTCTAGGCGACCCACGGCTTGCCATTTACCTTGGTAAAGACGTGGCAGTTTGCGAAACACAGTTGGGCGGCTCTGCGGGTCATCACGGCTGACGATTTCGCCCACCGGCTTGTGGTAGGCCAAAACGCGGACCGGCATGGCCTGTATGCGAACGGGGATCGCGCGGCCATTGACTTTGATGCGGTCACCAAACTGAATACGCTGACCCACATGGGCCAGTTCATCATTGACAGTGATGCGTCCTTCGCCAATCAGTCGTTCCATCTCGAGGCGAGAACCCAGCCCAGATTGGGCCAAGACTTTGTGCAGCTTGGGGGTATCGTCGCTCACGTGGCGGTCTCGCCAGAAGCGGGTTCTTCCAAGGCCATGGGCATCTGGGCAGGGTCAACTTCCTCGATGGATGCTGAACTGAAGAACTCACTCACAGCGCCTGGGGATTCCAAAGGCGGTAACTGGTCCAAGGAAGCCACGCCCAAATCGTCTAAAAACTGTTTGGTGGTGGCGTAAAGCATGGGCCTGCCCACCGTTTCGCGATGGCCAATGACCTCAACCCAGCCGCGGTCTTCGAGTTGCTTGAGCACCAAGGAATTGATGGTCACGCCACGAATGTCTTCCATGTCGCCGCGCGTCACCGGTTGACGATAAGCAATGATGGCCAAGGTTTCCATCGCAGCACGAGAGTATTTAGGCGGTTTCTCTGGGTGCAAGCGGTCTAGAAAGTCGCGCATTTCGGGGCGGCTTTGCATACGCCAGCCACTGGCAACCTGCACCAATTCGATGCCACGCTGTGTCCAGTCGTCTTGGACGTATTGCAAAAGTGTTTTGAGCGTGTCGGCGCCCAGCTCATCGTTAAACAGCTGGCGCAGCTCGCGCACCGACAAAGGTTGTGCGGCGCATAGCAGAGCGGTTTCGAGGACACGCTTGGCATCCAAGGTGTTCATAACAGGTATTCCGAGGGAAATTTAACCCGCTATTCTAACTTAGCACCTCGGACAGACCCCAATCTGACAAGGCTTGCTGCATGTCGGAGGGCATGGCTCTGTGAAATTGCATGGACTCCCCCGTCATGGGATGGATGAAACCCAATTTGTAAGCATGCAAAGCTTGGCGCTGCAGCAGGGCGGCATGGCTTCCGCCGTACAAGGTATCAGCCAACAAGGGGTGACCAATGGAAGCCATGTGTACGCGGATTTGGTGGGTGCGACCAGTGTGCAAAGTGCAATGCACCAAACAGCCCAAATCTTGGCTTTCCAAGCAACGCAAACTGGTATGCGCGGTTTTGCCAGACTGCTTGGCCAAGTCGACCACGGCCATGCGCAAACGCTGGCGCGAATCACGTCCTATGGGTGCGTTCACCTCACGCAAGAGTGCTCCGCGCCAAGGGCGGTGAGCGATAGCGAGGTACTCTCGGTGAACTTGCCGTGCGGCGATCATTTGCACCAAAGCGTCCATGGCGGGGCGTGTACGGGCCGTGACCATCAAACCGCTGGTGTCCTTGTCCAAGCGGTGGACGATGCCAGCACGGGGAATCAATTTAAGACCTGCATCCAAATACAGCAAACCATTGAGCAAGGTGCCGCTCCAGTTGCCTGGGGCCGGATGCACCACCATGCCCACGGGTTTATGGATGACGCGTAAATGCTCGTCTTCAAAGACCACATCCAAGGGTAAGTCTTGTGGCACAAAGGCCTGCGACATATCGGTGGGTTGCAATCGCACCTGACAGGCTTCAAACGCTTTGACCAGATGCGCCACCTTGGTCACCACATGCTCGCCCAAGCGAACGCAACCGTCTTCGATCATGTGTTTCAAATGGTTGCGTGAAAACTCGGGTAACAAGGACACCAAAGCGCGGTCCAAGCGTTGCCTGTGCAACTCGGTGGTGATGGTGAGTTCGCGTACTTCTACCTCTGGGGCGAGGTCATCGCTTTCGAGTTCAGCCAATATCGGGGGGGCTGGTGGTGCTTTGTGGGTAGGGCTCATCGTTGATAATGCATGCCATTCAAAGCCTAAAGGTTGACTGTGTTGAGATTCATTTCATTATCGGTGGTGTTGGCAACGCTTGTACTCTTTGGTTGCGCGACCGAAGAAAAAGACAAGACCCTCAAGATGAAACCAGAGGAACTCTACGAGGAAGCCCGAGACAGCATGAACGGCGCTTTGTACGACAAGGCCATTGCCCTTTACGACAAACTCGAAGGACGAGCCGCTGGAACCGTTTTGGCCCAACAAGCCCAACTCGACAAGGCCTACGCTCTCTACAAAAACGGGGATCGCGCCACGGCCATCGTCACCTTGGACCGCTTTATCAAGCTCAACCCTGCAAGCCCAGCGCTTGACTACGCGCTGTACCTCAAAGGCACAGTGAACTTCAATGACGATTTAGGACTGCTGTCCAAATGGTTCAAGCAAGACTTGGCCGAGCGAGACCAAATGGCTGCACGTGAGTCTTTTGAAGCCTACAAAGAGTTGGTGACCCGCTTTCCAAATTCCAACTACACGCCTGACGCCACTTTGCGGATGCGGCATATCGTCAATTTGCTCTCAAAATCCGAGATCAAAGTCGCTCGCCACTATTACAAAAAGGGCGCTTATGTGGCGGCCATCAACCGCGCACAAACCACCCTCAACGACTACCAAAACATTGCAGCGGTGGAAGATGCTCTCATCATTTTGATCGATTCTTACGAAGCTTTGGGCTTGACCAAGCTCAAGGAAGACACGATTCGGGTG
>JBILIR010000217.1:0-3699 GCA_044368955.1 Limnohabitans sp. | reverse complement strand
GTGAATGGTTTGTACGCAGTGGGCGAATGCTCTTGCGTGTCGGTGCACGGCGCCAACCGTTTGGGCACCAACTCGCTGCTCGATTTGCTGGTGTTTGGCAAAGCGGCGGGCAACCACATCGTCGAGTTCCACCAGAAAAACAAACTCCACAAACCCCTGCCCGCTGATGCGGCCGACCGCACTTTGGCACGCTTGGCGCGACTGCAAAACGCGACCAGCGGCGAATACGCACAAGACGTGGCTAACGACATCCGTGCCACCATGCAACAACACGCCGGTGTGTTCCGCACCCAAGCCAGCTTGGATGAAGGCGTGGGCAAAATCGCTGCGCTGCGTGAACGTGTGCAAGCCATTGGCCTGCAAGACAAGTCACAGATCTTCAACACCGCACGTGTGGAAGCTTTAGAGGTGGAAAACCTCATCGAGTGTGCTCAAGCCACCATGGTCTCAGCTGCCGCGCGACGTGAAAGCCGCGGTGCGCACACGGTGGATGACTACGCAGACACCCCTCAGCACCCCAACGGCCGCAACGACGAAGAGTGGTTAAAGCACAGCCTTTGGCACAGCGACAGCAACAGCTTGACCTACAAGCCCGTCAAATTGCAACCGCTGACCACCGAAAGCATTCCTCCTAAAGTCAGGACCTTCTAAATGAAACGTACTTTCAAGATTTACCGCTACGACCCTGAAAAGGACGCCAAGCCCTACATGCAAACCATCGAGGTCGAACTCGACGGTCATGAACGCATGTTGTTGGACGCTTTGATGAAACTCAAAGCACAAGACCCCACACTGTCATTCAGACGTTCATGCCGTGAAGGTGTGTGTGGCTCTGATGCCATGAACATCAATGGGAAAAATGGTTTGGCGTGTCTCACCAATATGCTGACCCTGCCTGGCGTCATCACCTTGAAGCCATTGCCAGGATTGCCCGTGGTGCGCGACTTGATTGTCGACATGACGCAGTTTTTCAACCAATACAACTCCATCAAGCCCTATTTGGTGAATGACACCTTGCCGCCTGAAAAGGAACGCCTGCAGTCACCCAAGGATCGTGAAGAATTGGATGGTTTGTACGAGTGCATTTTGTGTGCAAGCTGTTCAACCGCTTGCCCCTCGTTTTGGTGGAACCCTGATAAGTTTGTCGGTCCTGCTGGTTTGCTGCAAGCCTATCGCTTCATCGCTGACAGCCGCGACCATGCCACAGCCGAGCGTTTGGATAACCTAGAAGACCCCTATCGCTTATTCCGCTGCCACACCATCATGAACTGTGTTGATGTCTGCCCCAAGGGTTTGAACCCCACCAAGGCGATTGGCAAGATCAAAGAGTTGATGGTGAGCCGCACGGTTTAAATGGATGATGTGTCTTTGGGTGTGCTGCCAGATGCCGCCACCCTTCCCTCTGCGGCGCTCAGCAAATTGCGTTGGCGATGCCGACGAGGTTTGCTGGAGAACGATTTGTTCATCGAGAGATTTTTCAATCGATATTCGCAAAGCATGACAGTGGGTCATGCACGCAGCATGTACGCATTGATGGAATTGGCAGACAACGATTTATTGGATGTGTTTTTGGGAAGGCCCCACACCCAAGCAGTCGCTCAACAAGAAGATGTGAAAGCCCTGCTGCGCCTGATACAGGCATGACAAAAATTTCAATAGGAATACAAATGAAACTCGCAAACTATTCAGCCACCTTGTCGTTTAGCAACGATACGCCCAGCATCGACATTCCCGTTTACCAAGGCTCAATTGGTCCGGATGTGATGGACATTCGCAAGCTTTATGGCCAAACTGGCATGTTCACCTATGACCCTGGTTTTTTATCGACAGCGTCTTGCCAATCGGCCATCACCTACATTGACGGCGACAAAGGTGAATTGCTCTACCGCGGCTACCCCATCGAGCAATTGGCCACTAACTGCAACTTTCTAGAGACCTGCCATTTGCTGTTGTACGGGGAGTTGCCCAACGCTCAACGCAAGCACGAATTCACGCAAACCGTCACCCACCACACCATGGTGCACGAGCAAATGCAGTTTTTCTTGCGTGGTTTTCGCCGAGATGCCCACCCCATGGCGGTGTTGACTGGCTTGGTTGGCGCTTTGTCTGCTTTCTATCACGACAGCACCGATATCAACAATGCCGAACACCGTGAAATTGCTGCTATTCGCCTGATCGCCAAGATGCCCACCTTGGTAGCCATGGCTTACAAATACGGCATCGGTCAACCTTTCCTCTACCCGCAAAACGACTTGTCCTATGCCGGCAATTTCCTGCGCATGATGTTTGGTACGCCCTGCGAACCTTATGTGGTCAATCCCGTGCTTGAACGCGCCATGGACCGCATTTTTACCCTGCATGCCGACCATGAGCAAAACGCCTCCACCTCCACCGTGCGTTTGTGCGGCTCTTCAGGCACCAACCCGTTTGCTGCGATTGCGGCAGGTGTGGCTTGCTTGTGGGGACCCGCCCACGGCGGTGCGAACGAAGCTTGCTTGAACATGTTGGAAGACATTCAAGCCAATGGCGGTATCGCCAAAGTGGGCGAGTTCATGGAGAAGGTCAAAGACAAAAACTCGGGCGTGAAGCTCATGGGATTTGGTCACCGCGTCTACAAAAACTACGACCCACGTGCCAAGCTGATGCAAGAAACTTGCAACGAAGTTTTACAAGAACTGGGCTTGGAAAAAGACCCCTTGTTTAAATTAGCCAAGGCCTTGGAAAAGATTGCGCTTGAAGATGATTACTTTGTCTCGCGCAAGCTCTACCCCAATGTGGACTTTTATTCAGGCATCGTGCAACGCGCCATTGGCATTCCTGTGAATTTATTCACCGGTATTTTTGCCCTGGCACGCACGGTGGGTTGGATCGCGCAGTTGAATGAAATGATTGGCGACCCCGAGTACAAAATCGGCCGCCCACGCCAGTTGTTTACCGGTGCTGTCAAGCGTGATGTGCCGCCACTGAACAATCGTTGATGTGTCATTTTGGCTCGTTATAGTCGGCCAGTCGCAAAAGATCAGGGGACACCATGACCGTCGTGAGAAAAGCTGTTTTTCCCGTTGCGGGTTTGGGCACACGCTTTTTGCCCGCCACCAAAGCCAGTCCCAAGGAAATGCTGTGCGTGGTGGACAAGCCGCTGATTCAATACGCGGTGGAAGAAGCAGTAGAAGCTGGTATCACAGAGATGATTTTCGTCACCGGTCGCAGCAAGCGAAGCATCGAAGACCATTTTGACCGCTCCTTTGAGCTTGAGCATGAACTTGAAGCCAAGCACAAAACCGAGTTACTGAACTTGGTTCGCAACATCAAACCCGCGCATGTGAACTGCGTGTATGTGCGACAACCCGAAGCTCTGGGCTTGGGCCATGCGGTCAATTGCGCGGCGTCTTTGGTGGGCAACGAGCCCTTTGCTGTGGTTTTGGCAGACGATTTACTCGATCATCAACCTGGCGTGCTGAAACAATTGGTTGGTATCTACGAGCATTACCGCTCATCGGTGATTGCCGTGGAAAAAATTCTCCCCTCACAAAGCAAGTCGTATGGTGTGGTTGAAGGCATTTCTGCAGGTGAGCGTCTCACCAAGTTGTCAGGTATTGTGGAGAAACCCGAACCCCAAAACGCACCTTCAGACCAAGGGGTAGTTGGCCGCTACATTTTTACGCCCAGCATTTTTCAACACATCTCCAAGCTCAAACC
>JBILIR010000216.1:0-3701 GCA_044368955.1 Limnohabitans sp. | reverse complement strand
CTTATACCCTTGGAATTCAAAGCTTTGAACAAGGATTGGATGGCTCTGGAACAGTGTGTTTTAACACTTCCCTCTGAACAACCCATGGCTGCTGCAGTTTCAGCCACATCCAAGTCCTCCCAATAACGCAATAAGAAGGCTTCTCGTTGACGCCCTGGCAAATTTTGTATTTCTTTCTCGATTTCTTCAAAAGTTTTAGTTCTTACGAATTCATCTAAGGCGCTTTCGTTTGCTAAATGAGAAGTTAAGACATCTAGTACATCAAATTCATCATCATCTTGGCCGCTTCCAAAATCGCTGAAATTGGAAAAAAGCGCCTTGCGGGTTTTTTGGCGCCTGAACCAGTCCAAGGTTGTATTGGACAAGATACGCTGAAACAGCATGGGTAGCTCAGTTACTGGTTTAGCACCGTAATGTTCGGCCAACTTCATCATGCTGTCTTGCACGATATCAAGCGCGGACTCGTCATCCCGGACATGAAAGACGGTGCGCTTGAAGGCGCGTTTTTCGATGCCCGCCAGAAAATCTGACAGTTCTTTATCTGAAGCCAAGGATGGTGTGAAAAATGAGCGCGACGTGTGCGGGAATGGTTGGTGCAAATTAAAATGACTGCCAATTCATTATGGCATTTCACCCTAATGATGGCGAATAAGGGCAAATCTGAGGGTTTCAGTGTCATAATCGCGCCCTTGCAGAACTAAAAGGGTTCAAGTTTGGTGTTAAACGCCTGTAGCTTGAAATCCAAAGTCTTGATGCACTTTCATAAGAAGATGCAAAAAGGCACCCTAGTTTTTTCGTTTGCGAAATTCACAAAGGTTACATCATGGAAATCTCCAAAGCGGAACTCCAATCCGCAGCTCAAGCCAGTGCGCTGAGCCAAACCCCCGTCGAAATTAATGGCTCCGATATCTTGGTCAAATCTTTGCAGGCCGAAGGTGTTCAATTTGTTTGGGGTTACCCAGGCGGCGCTGTTTTGCATATTTACGACGCCCTATACAAACAAAACACCATAGAACATGTGCTTGTTCGTCATGAGCAGGCAGCCGTTCATGCCGCCGATGGCTACGCACGTGCTACCGGTGAAGTCGGTGTAGCGCTGGTCACATCGGGTCCTGGCGTGACCAACGCTGTTACCGGTATTGCCACGGCCTACATGGACAGCATCCCTATGGTCATCATCACTGGCCAAGTTCCTACACATGCCATCGGATTGGATGCATTTCAAGAATGCGACACCGTTGGCATCACCCGCCCTATCGTCAAACACAATTTTTTGGTCAAAGACGTGCGCGAGATGGCTGACATCATGAAAAAGGCCTTCCACATTGCGCGTACCGGCCGTCCTGGTCCTGTGGTGGTCGATATCCCGAAAGATGTGTCCTTCAAAAGAACCATGTACACCGGTTATCCAACATCCGTAGACATGCGTTCCTACAACCCCGTTCGCAAGGGCCACAGCGGTCAAATCCGTAAAGCCTTGCAGCTTTTGGTCGGTGCTAAAAGACCTTTTATTTACACGGGCGGTGGCGTGCTCATGAGTGAAGCATCTGCCGAGTTGCGCACCTTGGTGGATATGTTGGGTTACCCCTGTACAAACACCTTGATGGGCCTTGGGGCCTACCCGGCCAGCGACAGAAAATTCCTAGGCATGCTGGGCATGCATGGCACGATTGAAGCCAATAACGCCATGCAAAACTGCGATGTGTTGTTGGCAGTGGGTGCTCGTTTTGACGATCGGGTGATTGGTAATCCCAAGCATTTCGCACAAAACGAGCGCAAGATCATTCACATCGATATCGACCCTTCCAGCATTTCAAAGCGCGTCAAAGTCGACATTCCTATCGTCGGCGACGTCAAAGAAGTACTGACTGAAATGATTGGCATGTTGCGAGAGTTGCCTGCCAAACCCGACCCCCAAAGTTTGGCGGCTTGGTGGGAAACCATTGAAGCTTGGCGTTCACGGGACTGCCTGAAGTACGACCATGGCAGTTCTGATGTCATCAAGCCTCAGTATGTGGTTGAAACTTTATGGAATATGACCAAAGATGCTGATGCCTACATCACCTCTGATGTAGGTCAGCACCAAATGTGGGCCGCGCAATACTACCGCTTCGATCAACCGCGCCGCTGGATCAATTCGGGTGGTTTGGGCACCATGGGCGTAGGTATTCCCTATGCCATGGGCATCAAGTTGGCTAAGCCTGACAGCGAGGTGTATTGCGTCACCGGCGAAGGCTCTGTGCAAATGTGTATTCAAGAGCTTTCCACTTGTTTGCAATACAACACGCCCATCAAAATTGTGGCGCTGAACAACCGTTATTTGGGCATGGTGCGTCAGTGGCAGGAAATTGAGTATTCCGGTCGCTATAGCCACAGTTACATGGATGCCTTGCCCGACTTTGTGAAGCTTGCCGAAGCCTATGGCCACGTGGGCATGCTGATCGAACGCCCAGAGGATGTCGAACCTGCGCTTCGCGAGTCGAGAAAACTCAAGGACCGTACTGTGTTCATGGATTTTCGCACTGACCCAACTGAAAACGTCTTCCCCATGGTTCAAGCTGGCAAAGGCATCACCGAGATGCTTTTGGGCAGCGAAGACCTTTAACCCTTTTAATCTTTTAATTTTTCTCAGACGAATCTATTGACAACCAAGCCCACGGGTTACCGCTCGTGGGGGAGGGTTGCGAAAAGAGGAATCCCTTATGAAACACATCATCGCTGTACTGATTGAAAACGAACCTGGCGCCTTGTCCAGAGTGGTTGGCTTGTTCTCCGCTCGCGGCTACAACATTGAATCTTTAACCGTTGCTCCCACTGAGGACCCCAGTTTGTCGCGTATCACGTTGCAGACTTCCGGATCGGATGATGTGATCGAGCAAATCACCAAACATTTGAACCGACTGATCGAAGTGGTCAAGGTGGTTGATCTGACTGAAGGCGCTTACACCGAACGTGAATTGATGATGGTCAAAGTGCGTGCGGTGGGCAAAGAACGCGAAGAAATGAAACGCATGGCCGATATTTTTCGTGGCCGTGTGATTGATGTAACGGACAAAAGTTACACGATTGAACTGACTGGCGATGTGTCCAAAAACGATGCTTTCTTGGAAGCCATTGAACACAGCGCTATTTTGGAAACTGTGCGTACAGGCGCTTGCGGCATTGGACGCGGTGAACGCGTGTTGCGTGTTTAAAAACAATTTTTAAGGAGAACCCCCATGAAAGTCTATTACGACAAAGACTGTGACTTAAGCCTCATCAAAGGCAAAACCGTGGCCATCATTGGCTATGGATCACAAGGCCATGCACATGCGCAAAACTTGAATGACAGCGGCGTGAAAGTCGTGGTCGGTTTGCGCAAAGGTGGCGCCTCTTGGGACAAGGTTGGCAAAGCTGGCTTGAATGTGATGGAAGTCAATGACGCCGTCAAAGCCGCTGATGTGGTGATGATTTTGTTGCCAGACGAGCAAATTTCCGAGGTGTACAACAACAACGTCGCACCCCATATGAAACAAGGTGCTTCCTTGGCCTTTGCCCACGGTTTCAATGTGCATTACAACCAAGTGGTTCCTCGTGCCGATTTGGATGTGTGGATGGTGGCGCCCAAAGCGCCTGGTCACACCGTGCGTTCTACTTACACCCAAGGCGGTGGCGTTCCCCATTTGGTGGCCATCCACCAAGACAAGAGCGGCAAAGCCCGT
>JBILIR010000215.1:0-3719 GCA_044368955.1 Limnohabitans sp. | reverse complement strand
TCGCGTCGCGCCATTTGGCTGGCTTTGTTGGTGTCCGGTGGCGCGGCCGGTTTGGCGGGTGCCTTGGAAGTGGCCGGCCCGATTGGTCAGCTCACGCCTTATGTGCCGGTGGGCTATGGATTCGCCGCCATCATCGTGGCTTTTGTCGGGCGCTTGCACCCGCTAGGCATGGTGTTTTCTGCACTGTTGATGAGCATGTTCTACATCGGTGGCGAGTTGGCGCAATCGCGTTTGGGTTTGCCCAAGTCACTCACCGGCGTTTTCCAAGGCTTGCTGTTGTTTTGTTTGTTGGCCTGTGATGTGCTGATGAATTACCGCCTGCGTTGGGCGCCCAAGCGCATGGAGGTGGTGTGATGGAAACCTATGCCTTGCTGCTGGCGGCAACCCTCAATGCTGGCACCGTCTTGGCCATCGCCGCTTTGGGTTTGTTGATCAACGAAAAGTCTGGCGTGGTCAATTTGGGTGCCGAGGGCATGATGCTCTGCGCGGCCATCGCCGGTTACGCCACCGTGGTGCACACCGGCAGCGATCTACTGGGTTTTGCCGCAGGCATGGCGGCTGGTGGTTTGTTGGCGCTGGTTTTTGGGGCTTTGGTGATTGGCCTCAACACCAACCAATACGCCACGGGCTTGGCGCTGAGTCTGTTTGGCGTGGGCTTTTCGGCGTTTGTAGGCACCGGCTATGTGCAAGCCAAATTGCCTGAACGCATGAAGTTCGAGGTGCCTGGCTTGGCCGATCTGCCCTTTATCGGCCCTGCGCTTTTCAAGCAACACCCTATGGTGTATTTGGTCATTCTCTTCACCATCGCACTCATCTGGTTTTTACAGCGCAGCCATGCCGGTTTGGTTCTGCGTGCGGTGGGCGAGTCGCCGCAGTCGGCCCATGCCTTGGGGTATTCGGTGCGTCATATTCGTTTGGGCGCGGTGGTCACGGGTGGGGCTTTATGTGGTTTGGCGGGTGCGTACATCTCCATCATTTACACCCCGCTGTGGGTGGAGGGCATGATCGCTGGCAAGGGTTGGATTGCGTTGGCACTGACCACCTTTGCCACTTGGCGGCCTGCGCGGGTGCTGCTGGGTGCGTATTTGTTTGGCGGCGTGACCATGTTGCAATTTCACTTGCAAGCCAGCGGTGTGGAGATGCCCAGCCAGTTCTTGAGCATGCTGCCCTACCTGGCCACCATCGTGGTGCTGGCGCTGATTTCGCGCAATCCACAGTGGATTCGGGTGAATATGCCGGCGTCGCTGGGTAAGCCCTTCTACCCCTGATGATCGTCATTGCGAGGCGCTTGCGCCGAAGCAATCCCCCCGTCATTGCGAAGCCCGCAGGGCTGAAGCAATCTCAAGGCTTGCTCCCCAGGCTCGGCCTCGCCTCCATGCTTACACAACGTCGGCTTCGGCCGACCTGCGAGCAAGCCTTGCCGCTGTCGCGCTGTAAGAGATTGCTTCGCTTCGCTCGCAATGACGGGGTTGCTTCGCTTCGCTCGCAATGACGAATGGGGATGCTTCGCAATGACGAAGATGATTCGTAATGACGAACGGGGATGCTTCGCAATGACGCAAATACTTGTAAAAGTGCAAACTTTCTAAATCAAAAGCCAACCTCAGGGTAAGCCTTTTTCAGCCGTCATAATCGCGTTTGTTCCCATCGTCTTCCCATCTCTTAAGGAAATTTCATGACAGATCTGTACAAACGCACTTGGTTCCGTGCCGCTGCACTGGGCGTGGTGGCTGCGGCCCTCATGGTTGGTTGCGGTAAAAAAGAAGAACCCAAACCCGCACCCGTGGTTGAAGCTCCCAAGCCAGAGCCTTTGAAAATTGCTTTTGCCTACGTTGGCCCAGTGGGCGACGGCGGTTGGACGTTTGCGCACGACAACGCTCGCAAAGCCTTGGAAGCCGAGTTTGGCGACAAGATCAAAACCTCTTTCACCGAAAACGTTTCCGAGTCTGCTGACGCCGAGCGCAATTTCCGTGACATGGTGTCACAAGGCAACAAACTCATTTTCGGCACCACCTTTGGCTACATGGAACCCATGCTCAAAGTGGCTGCTGACGCTAAGGACGTCAAGTTCGAACATGCCACTGGCTTCAAGCAAGCCGAAAACATGCGCACCTACGACAGCCGCACCTACGAAGGCGCGTACATGGCTGGTGTGATCGCTGGCAAGATGACCAAGTCCAACACCTTGGGTGTGGTCGCATCTATTCCAATCCCCGAAGTGGTCCGCAACATCAACGCCTTCACCTTGGGCGCACAGTCGGTCAACCCCAAAGTCAAAACCAAAGTAGTGTGGGTCAATGAGTGGTTTAACCCACCCAAAGAAACCGAAGCTGCCACCTCGCTGATCAACAGCGGCGCTGACGTGTTGTTCCAAAACACCGATTCACCCGCCGTGTTGAAAACAGCCGAAGAAAAAGGCAAGCGTGCTTTTGGTTGGGACTCTGACATGACCGCCTACGGCCCCAAAGCCCACTTGGCTTCGGCCATTATCAACTGGGCGCCTTACTACATCCAAACCACACGTGAAGCCTTGGAAGGCAAATGGGTGGGTGGTACTGGCATTTGGTGGGGCGTGAAAGAAGGCGCTATCGATTTGGTGTCTGTTGCTGAAGATGTGCCTGCTGACACCAAAGCCAAAGTCGACGAAATCAAAGCGGGTTTGAAAGATGGCAGCTTTGTCATTTGGAAAGGCCCCTTGATCGACAACACCGGCAAAACCCAGCTGGAGAAAGATGAAGTCGCTGACGATAAATTCTTAAGCGGCCTGCTCTTCTACGTCAAAGGCGTGGAAGGCAAAGTTCCCGGCAACAAGTAATGCCTCTCGGTATGACAGTGAAAGGCTGCCTTCGGGCAGCCTTTTTTTGCTTGCAAGCAGGCTTGCTGTGGCTGTGTTGGGCCAGTGCCAGCGTTGCTGTTGCTCAAACCAGCGCATTGCCCGACCCTCGCATCACCCCTGGCGCGATTGACCCCACGGTCACGCCGCACAACCTTCACGCAACTGTGTGTGTCCGAGGCTACACCGCAACAGTTCGCCCTGACAAACGCGTGACCAACCGTTTAAAGCACGAGCAAATTCGCCAGTACCGCTACAGCGACAAGGACCCCAGAAATTACGAGCAAGACCACTTGATTCCCTTGAGCATTGGCGGCAACCCCAGCGACCCCCGCAATATGTGGCCGCAACCACGCTCTGGCGAATGGTCGGCTGAACAAAAAAACGATTTGGAATTTGTGGTCTACAAAATGGTCTGCAATGGCGATATTGACTTGGCACAGGCACAAGAAAAAATCGCCCGTGATTGGACGGCGGCTTACCAAGCATGGGTTCCCAAGTATTCACACTATCTTCCCAAAGGTCGACGTGAACGTGCAGATTGAAGCCCCCTTGCCAACGCAGGTGCTAGGTCATGACGTGGTCTTGTTGCCATTGAAGGCTGGGGCAGAATCGCAGGTGGCGGTGGACAAAGGCTCCGTCGCTTACCGTCGCTTTCTGCAGCAGCAGGGCATCACTTTTGGAGTGTGTTGAATGAATTTCGCAGCTATTCCCCCTGAGCGTTTACCCGACTTGCTTCGCGCCATGCCCAAGACGGAATTGCATATGCACATCGAAGGTTCATTGGAGCCCGAGCTGATTTTTGCGCTGGCCAAGCGCAACGATGTGCGACTGCGTTACAAGAGCGTGGACGAGTTGAGAGCCGCTTACGCCTTCACTGACTTGC
>JBILIR010000214.1:0-3732 GCA_044368955.1 Limnohabitans sp. | reverse complement strand
ACAGTCAGCTCGGTTAGGAATGAGGGATCTGACGAGTCTTTTCAGTTAATTTGGCCAGCCCAAGGTCAGATCACATCAAGCTTTGATGATTCCAAAAACAAGGGCATTGATATTTCAGGGAAAAATGGCGACCCGGTTCTCGCTGCAGCTGATGGAAAAGTCGTTTACTCCGGCGCAGGGTTGAGAGGATATGGAAATTTGATCATTGTCAAACACAGCAATACCTATTTGACGGCGTATGCACACAATCAGACCTTGTTGGTAAGAGAAGATCAGTCGGTTAGAAAAGGCCAAAAAATTGCCGAAATGGGTAATTCAGATTCTGAGCAAGTCAAGTTGCATTTTGAGTTGAGACGACTGGGTAAGCCAGTTGATCCTTTGAAGTTTTTACCTCAGCGCTAATTCTCTGCAATGACGAATAAGAATTTTTCAGATGAGAGCCTGAGTGACTCTCAACAAGAAAAGAACTTGCCTGTATGGATTGAATCTCTTGATCTCGATGCTCAAGGGATAGCCCATAGAGCAGATGGAAAAGTGGTGTTTGTTGAAGGGGCCTTGCCTTTTGAATCAGTGAATGTGAATGTTCACAGAAAAAAAAATAATTGGGAATTGGGTACGCTCAGTCGTATTCACCATGAATCGTCTCAGCGAGTCAAGCCTCAATGCATTTACTTCGGTTTACATTCAAATGCGTGCGGTGGTTGCAAGATGCAACACCTCAACCCAAGCGCCCAAGTCGCTGTTAAACAGCGAGTCATTGAAGATAATCTTTGGCATCTAGGTAAGGTTAAACCTGAGTTCATCTTAAGACCGATTCAAGGCTTAGATTGGGCCTACCGCTACAGAGCCAGACTTTCAGTTCGATATGTGAGAAAAAAAGAAAAAGTATTGATTGGTTTTCATGAGCGAAAAAGCAGTTATGTTGCAGATATGTCTAGTTGTGAGGTTCTCCCAACCAAGGTATCCGAGTTGCTTCTACCACTTCGCGCTTTAATTGAGAGCTTAGAGGCCAAAGAGAATTGTCCTCAGCTTGAGTTGGCGTGTACCAAAACCACAACTGCTTTTGTACTTCGCCATATGCAACCATTAAGTGCGCATGACATTGATCTGTTGAGGCGTTTTTCTTCTGAGCATGGGGTTCAGTGGTGGTTGCAGTCCAAAGGTCCGGAGTCGGTAAAGTTGATGGACGAGGAGAAGGTTGCACCTGAATTACAAATGCTCAGCTACGAGTTGCCTGATTTTGACCTTGTGATGAAATTTCGCCCAACTGACTTCACGCAAGTCAATCCATTCATCAATGAAGTCATGGTGTCTAAAGCAGTCAATTTGCTAGGCATCGCAAAGACTGATCGCATCATCGATTGGTTTTGTGGATTAGGAAACTTTACTTTACCCATTGCAACCTTGGCCAGAGAAGTGGTGGGAATCGAGGGCAGTCAATCGATGGTGGAGTTGGCTCAACTGAATTTGACTATCAACTCCAAAGCCGCATCCCTTTACCCAGATCGACTGTGTGGTGTAGATTTTTATTCCCAAAATCTTTTTGAAATGACAGATGAAAAACTTTATGAGCTTGGAGCGGCCGATAAGTGGTTGATTGATCCACCTAGAGAGGGAGCTCATGCTTTGATTAACTCGCTTGTGAGCCTGATGCAAAAAGTTGATTTAAAAAATTGGTCTGCACCGAAAAGAATTGTTTATATAAGCTGCAATCCTGCAACCCTTGCCAGAGACGCCGGCATATTGGTCCACCAAGCTGGCTATGTGTGTAAGTCGGCTGGAATGCTCAATATGTTCCCGCATACAGCGCATGTGGAAAGCATGGCTGTTTTTGAACTCAATTAAAAAGGCCTCTGAAAGAGGCCTTTTATTGGTTTAGTCTTTAGAAGTTTTTATTCTCTATCGCCGCCCATGACGCCCAAGAGGACGAGAAGGCTTTGAAAGATGTTGATGGCATTCATGTACAAAGCAAGGGTGGCGCTGATGTAGTTGGTTTCTCCGCCATCAATGATTCGCTTGATATCGTAGAGCATAAAGGCGCTGAATATGCCAATCGACAAAACGGATATAGCGAGCATTGCAGCGCTTGATCCCACGAAGATGTTGATGATGCTGGCAACCATCAAAACGATAACGCCGACAAAAAGCCATTTGCCCATGCTGGATAAATCGCGCTTGATGACTGTTGCCAAACTGGCCATCACAAAAAAGACACCTGCAGTGCCACCAAAGGCGGTCATCACAAGCTCGGTTCCATTCTTAAAACCCAAAACCATCGCGATGAGCCGCGAAAGCATAAGTCCCATGAAAAAGGTAAAGCCAAGTAAAAAAACAATTCCCAAGGAAGAGTTTTTATTTTTCTCTATGGCGTAAACAAATCCAAAAATTCCGACCAAAAAGAAAACCAAACCCAGTCCACCAGAAAGGTAGTGGCTCACGCCGCTGGCAATACCGAACCAAGCACCCAAAACAGTGGGCAGCAGGGTCAAGGTGAGAAGCCAGTAGGTATTGCGAAGAACTTTGTTGCTGTCAAAAGAGTCAACGCTCAGGTCGCGAAAACCAATGTTTTCAACTTTGTCTGTCATCTTAATCTCCTTAAAGATCTGTGCTGATAAGTTGGAGCCAATTGTATCTAAATAAAGCCCATATTGAATATAAGGTGAATGATAAGCTAATCCTCTTCTAACACTGCTCGAAAATTCAAATGCAAACCAAATATTTCCTTCAATTGTCTGATGTCAAGGCCATGGCCGCAGCTGCAGAGGCAGAAGCCAACAAGAACCAATGGGCTGTGACTTTTGCCATTGTTGATGATGGTGGACACTTGTTGTGGCTACAAAGGTTAGATGGCGCTGCACCAGTATCTGCACACATTGCCCCAGCTAAAGCGCATACGGCGGCATTGGGGCGCAGAGAAAGTAAGGTTTACGAAGACATTATCAATTCTGGTCGCTACTCATTTTTGAGTGCACCGCTTCTAGAGGGCTTGCTTGAAGGTGGCGTACCCATCATCAAAGACGGCCACACGATTGGCGCTGTTGGTGTCAGTGGTGTCAAGTCCAATGAGGATGCACAGATAGCAAAGGCAGCGATATCGGCGCTAGACAATTCATCTGCTCAGTAAATCAACCTTTCGGGTTTGATTTCTTGCAAAATGGTTGTTGCAATTTCTTCAATACTTTTGGTGGTGGTTGAAAGCCAACGAATGCCATACCGTCGCATCATTGACTCTGCTTCACGCACTTCCATTTTGCAATTGTCAAGACTTGCATACCGAGACTGAGGTCGGCGTTCATTCCTGATTTCGCTCAAGCGATCAGGGTGTATCGTTAAACCGAATATCTTAGGTAAATGCGGCAGCAGAGCTGGTGGAAACATTTGCCTTTCAAAATCCTCTGGAATTAAAGGATAGTTTGACGCCTTTAATCCATGTTGCATGGCCAAATACAAACTGGTAGGAGTTTTTCCACTGCGACTGACGCCTACTAAGATTACATCTGATTTTTCTAAATCTACTTGGGTTTGCCCATCATCGTGGGCCAAGCTGAAATTGATGGCTTCTATTCTGTTTTGATAAGCCTTGCTTTTGCTTGCATCAGAAAAACGACCGATTCGGTGGTTTGACTTTGTTTTAAATTCTGCCTCTAAAGGGTTAACAAAGTTACTGAACATATCAAGGATCATTCCTTTACATCCTTGGCTTACAACTTTCAAAACTTCTTCATTGGCTAA
>JBILIR010000213.1:0-3747 GCA_044368955.1 Limnohabitans sp. | reverse complement strand
TCAAGGTAGCAGCAACCGTTGCCCAGTCAAAACCCGCGCCCACGGCAATGTCTTGCAAAGCCTGCAACACACCCTCTTCCATGGCCTTCAAGCCGCACACATAAAAATGGGTTTGCGGGTCTTGCAGCAAGGCGGCCAGTTGCGGTGCAGCATCCCTCATCGCGTCTTGCACATAGCGTTTGGGCTGGCCGGGGGTGCGTGAATACGCAAAGTGGATGTCGATGAAGTCTTTGGGCAGTTTTTGCAAAGGGCCAAAGTAGGGCAACTCTTGCTGGGTGCGAGCGCCAAAAAACAGCACCAACTTGCCACCTTCATAGCTGCCACTGGCTTTCAAGCGGCGACGCCACTCGGTCATGCCGCGCATGGGGGCGCTGCCGGTGCCGGTGCAAATCATCACCAAGTGGCTGCCCGCATGGTTGGGCATCAAAAAGCTGTTGCCAAAGGGGCCTATCACCTGCACGCTGTCGCCGGTTTTCAAATCACACAAATAGTTGGAAGCCACGCCTTTGACGGGCTGACCTTGGTGGTCTTGCACCACACGCTTGACGGTGAGCGAGAGGTTGTTGTAACCCGCGCGTTCGCCGTTGCGCGGACTGGCAATGGAATATTGACGGGCATGGTGCGGTTTACCGTGGGCATCCACACCCGGCGGAATGATGCCCACCGACTGACCTTCCAACACCGGAAACGGCAGGCTGCCAAAGTCGAGCACGATGTGGTGGGTTTCGTTGTCGGTGCCAGCCTCGTTGACCTGCATATTGCCCACCACCTTGGCGCTGATGGGTGACTTGGGGCCGTACAAATTGGTCGTGGCTTGCGCTGCAGAGCGCGGCGGCACATTAACTTCTGCAGCTGAGGGCGTGGTCACGGACGCCTCGCCTTGCCACTCAACATCGGTTTGTGGGGCAGGCAATTCGTCCCACGTCAGTTGCTCGGCCACGGTGTAGGCTTTGCTGCGCAACACTGGCAACCAATGGTCGATGGAGCCCGTGGGACACGGCGGCACACAGGCCATGCAGTGGTTGCAAATGTCTGCATCCACCACATAGTTGCGGCTGTCGTGCGTGACCGCGCCCACCGGGCAGGTGGCCTCGCAGGTGTTGCAGCGGATGCACACCTCGGGGTCGATCACATGCTGCTGCAGCAGCTCAGCGGTATCTGTACTCATGGTGACTCATCGTATGGGTAACACTGGTTGTCATTACATCAAGCTCTGTTTCATTGCGAGCAAGCCCTTTGTCATTGCGAGCAAGTCCTCTGTCATTGCGAGCAAGTCCTCTGTCATTGCGAGCGTAGCGAAGCAATCTTGAATTTGGATTGCTTCACTGCGCTCGCAATGACGGGTGCTCAATCAATGACAGATACTCAATCAATTGAAACGAACATACTCAAAATCGACTGGCTGGCGGTTGATACCGATGGCAGGTGGCGCAATCCAGTTGGCAAACTTGCCAGGCTCAACCACACGACCCATCAGGCTTTGCACAAACACGCGGTCTTCAGCTGTTGGCAACCATTCGCCGACCTTGGCATTCCATTCGCTCTCAGACACCACGCGACCATCGGGCGAAATTTTGGCACCCGACAAAGCGCCGATGTTGCGGTGGAAGGCCTTGTGCGGCACGCTCAGGCGATGCGGCAAACCGGCTTTCTCGATGACGCGGTTCCAACGGTCAACGCCACCCACCGAGTCCTTGATGTAGTCATCTCGCAGCACTTCGTTCAAGGCGTTCAACATGGGCACTTCTTTTTCTTGCAACTGGCCGTTGACCACATGCAAGACCTTGTAGGTTTGGCCGCGCAACACATGGTCGTCATCCCGCTTGCCTTCTTCGTAGCGGCCTTTGATGCCGGTGGAATAAAACGTGGCAGCGTTGCTGGACTCGTCGGCGCCAAACAAATCGATGGTCACGCTGAAATGGAAATTCAAGTAGCGCTGGATGGTGGGCAAATCAATCACCCCAGCAGCACGAAGTTGGCCCACGTCATCGGTCTTCAGCTCATTCATCTTGGCGCAGGTGCGTTGGATGATGCGGCTGATGCCAGACTCACCCACAAACATATGGTGCGCCTCTTCGGTCAGCATGAACTTGGTAGTGCGAGCCAGTGGGTCGAAACTGCTTTCCGCCAAAGCGCAAAGTTGGAACTTGCCGTCGCGGTCGGTGAAATAGGTGAACATGAAGAAGCTCAGCCAATCGGGCGTTTGCTCGTTGAAGGCTTGCAAGATGCGCGGGTTGTCTTCTTGTCCGCTGCGACGCTCAAGCAATGCCTCGGCTTCTTCGCGACCATCACGGCCGAAATGTTTGTGCAGCAAATACACCATGGCCCACAGGTGGCGGCCCTCTTCCACATTGATTTGGAACAGATTACGCAAGTCGTACATGCTGGGCGCGGTCAGTCCCAAGTGGCGCTGTTGCTCAACAGACGCTGGCTCGGTGTCACCTTGCGTCACGATGATGCGGCGCAAATTGGCGCGGTGTTCGCCAGGCACGTCTTGCCATGCGGCCTCGCCTTTGTGGTCGCCAAAATGGATTTTGCGATCGGCCTCGCCTTGGTTCAAAAAGATGCCCCAACGGTAGTCACGCATCTTCACATGGCCAAACTGCGCCCAGCCTTGCGGGTCCACGCTGACGGCGGTGCGCAAATACACCTCGCTGTCGGTGGTCCCTTCGGGGCCCATGTCATCCCACCAGTTGATGAAGTTGGGTTGCCACTGTTCCAAGGCGCGTTGCAATGTGCGGTCGCCGCCGAGATCGACGTTGTTGGGGATTTTTTCGCTGTAGTTGATGGCTGACATTGTTGTCTCCAAGTGAAGTTAAAGGGGTGGATTGCTTCGTCGCTTCGCTCCTCGCAATGACGGGGTAACTCGCAATGACGTCATTGCGAGCGAAGGAGTAGTCATTGCTAGCTAAGGAGTAGTCATTGCTAGCTAAGGAGTAGTCATTGCGAGCGAAGCGAAGCAATCTGTATTCAAACGCGGTTCATGTCAAAAGCAGCTTTCTCGCCTTTGCCGTAAACCTTCAAGGCACCTTTGTCGCCGACGGCGTTGGGGCGGTTGAAGATCCAGTTTTGCCAAGCCGACAAGCGGCCAAAAATGCGGGTCTCCATCGATTCCTTTTGGCTGAAGCGCAAATTCGCTTCCAAGCCGGTGAGCGAGTCGGGCGACATGGCGGCACGCTCTTCGATGGCGATGCGCAACTCGTCAGCCCAGTCAATATCATCTGGCGAAGCAGTGACCAGTCCCAAAGCCAGCGCTTGGTCTGCGTCCAAGGCTTGACCCAAAGCAGCACGCACGGCTTCGAGTGGTTCGGTTTCTTCATAGAAGCGGCGCTGCAAACGTGACTGGTGGTTCACCATGGGGAAGAAACCTATGTTCAATTCATTCAACACCATGCGAGGCGCTGTGTCTGGCGCATCGGGCAGGGCCAGCATGTAAGCGCGGTCAGCGCACAGCGCCAACTCAGCCAAAGTGCCCGCAAAGCATGAACCCTCGTCAATCAGCGCAAACATCGAGCGGGAAGACACATCCAGCCGCGCCAAGGTGCGGCGCAGCAAGCCGATGGTTTCATTCACCAACCAATGCGCTTGGTGTTGCAGCAGCACTGCATCCGATTGCAATGCCAAAGCTTGGTCGCCGCTGGTCTTCAGCAGCCATGTACCGATGTCCAATTCATTGGTGCGCAGACACAAAATTGCGTCGTCCAACTCCCGTGCCATTTGCAAGGGATACCAGTTATCCCCTGCGTG